>CALMBE010000683.1 GCA_937860165.1 uncultured Planctomycetaceae bacterium | reverse complement strand
ATGACTCGCGTGTATCGCGGATAGCAGATCGCGTCGGCCACAGTAAAATGTCCGACATGCCCCAACAAACTATATCGCACCAAGTGATATCCCATGGGCTTATTGTGACAGTTTAGCTAGATATTGCCAAGCAGAGGGTGCCGGGGTCGGGGACGACCCGGCTCGCGGCAGGAGATGGCCCCACTTTGCGAAATGAGGCTGGTGGCGCATACTGGTGGGATAGTGCGGTAAAAGTTTCCGATCCTATGTGAGTAATCTTCGATGATTGATCCAGCCGTTGCCGACAAATCCTCCTTCGTTGCGATTGAACCGACTGCCAGTCGATGGCAAACCTTGGCTACTCAGGTCCTTGATGGGTACCAACTTTCACGTAGTGATGCGCTCGAGGTATTGAGCTGTCCGGATGAGTATCTTCTCGACCTCATGCAGGCGGCTTTTCGGGTTCGTCAACGATATTTCGGCAAGTCTGTGCAGTTATATTTTTTGATGAATGCCAAAAGTGGGCTCTGTCCCGAAGATTGCAGCTATTGCTCGCAGTCGAAAGTCTCGGAAGCTGAAATCCCCCGTTACAACTTGTTGAATCGGGAGGAGATTCTGGCCGGGGCCCAAGCGGCCTCGGATCGGAGTGCCAAGACCTATTGTATCGTCATTTCGGCACGAGGTCCCAACGAGCGCGAGATGTCCGCGGTAGAAAAGTTGGTTCCGGAAATAAAGGAGAAGTTCAATCTCGATGTGTGCGCTTGCCTGGGACTGCTCAGCCCTGAGCAAGCTGAGCGCCTCAAAGCCTGTGGCGTGGACCGAGTGAACCACAACCTGAACACGGGCCGTGAGTTTTATGGAGAGATCTGCACGACCCACACTTACCAGGACCGTGTCGACACGCTCAAGGCGGTTCGCCAGGCCGGGATGGAATTGTGCTCGGGAGGTATCGTCGGGATGGGGGAAAGTCCGCGCGATATCGTCGATATGGCAATGGAACTTCACGACTTGGGCGTGGAGTCGATTCCTGTTAATTTTCTCAATCCCATCGACGGCACTCCTTTAGCGGGGCAAGAGAAGCTAACACCGAGCGATTGCCTGAGAGTGCTGGCAATGTTTCGGTTGGTGAATCCTGATCGAGAGTTGCGAATCGGGGGTGGCCGCGAATTGCGCCTACGGAGCCTCCAGCCGCTGGGGCTGTTTGCAGCGAATTCCATCTTTGTAGGAGACTATCTCACAACCAAAGGGCAGCTTCCAGAAGCCGACTTTGAGATGATCTCAGACTTGGGTTTCGAAATCACGCATTCATCGGGGCCGGGGTGTTGTTAGCAAATGCTAACCACCTGTGGTTACGAATGGTTGGACGCCACGGTTCGCGCAGTCTGCCCATTTATACTCCGCGCGGGCCTGAATGATACATGTTCTCGAATCACAAGCATCCGTAAACACTGGCGATGTAACCAGTTGCGTCGGACCTCAAAAACGTCTCACCG
>CALMBE010000682.1 GCA_937860165.1 uncultured Planctomycetaceae bacterium | reverse complement strand
AGCGTCGGGTGAACCCTGAAAAAACCCGAGGCTAGCGCCTACGGCTCATGTCTTGAGACAAAGCCTAGTCTTCGTAAGCGGCGGAGTCGTAGCGGCGGCGGGTGCGGCTGCCGTAGCGGCGTTGGCGGCGGTGGGATTGGGTGACGTATTCCCCTTCGACAAAATAATATCCGCCCAGCAGTTTGTAGAAAAACAGAATGATGAGCGTCCCCAAGGTTCCGACCAACATCCCCAACGGACTGATCGGAATGATGCGCTGTCCCTGATTGAAGTAGCTACACACGCCGCAGCCCATGATTGTGCCGCCGATGCCCATGAAGATCGTGGCGATGGCCCCTCCCGGATCGCGGCCGGGCATGATCGCTTTCGCCAGGAGTCCGACCACCGTGCCAAAACCGACCCACACCAACACATCGTTGACTAATTGGTGGGCCGAATCGTTGAGCACGATTCCCTGAACGGGATCAAAGGTATTCATGGAGAGATTCTCCCGCGGATTGCGAGCGGTGATTACGAGCACATCCCAGGCCAGTATCGAGGCCGGGAACTGTAGCCAAGAGCCTCTGGCGAGGGAAGATCGACCTGGGTGCTAGCAGGCAGAAAGAAACAAAGGCGAGCCGGAGGACGTGAGTCCCCGGAGTTCTTAGGCCAGACCACACAGGTGAGGGTCGCTAAGCCGCAAGCGGCGAGACTCCCCCAGTTGCCAGCTTGCTGCTGAGCGGCAATACTGACAGTTAGTAGACGGGTGTTCATAGATACCCGCCTGGTATGGAATGTACTTCTCTCGCGGAGGAAACGCGGCATGTCGGGCACTTTGGATCGCTACGTAGCGGAGACGACTCACGAGGATTTGCCGTTTCGGATGAACTTGGAGCTTAACGTCGTCGATCAGGACACGATCGCTGAGTTGGGCAAGTACGCCGAGGGCCCCGAGCGGGAGGAGTTTGCCCTCGAGGCCCTCAAGATCGGTGTGCTGACACTGCGGCGGGCCGTGGCGACCATGGACGCCGATTTCGTGAAGCGCGAAACCGATCGGTTGCTCACTTCGCTCGGCAAGCAGTTGCAAACCCATGCGGAACATGCCAAGCAGCGGATCGAAGATTCGCTGGGAACCTACTTCGACCCTGAGAATGGACAATTTACTCAGCGCGTCAAGCAACTGTCTTCGTCGGACGGCGAAGTGGGGAAAATGATTCGGTCGCTGGTCGAGGGCGAGGATTCGCAACTGGCCAAGACGATGGTCTCGCACATCGGCCAAACGAGCCCGCTCTTTCGGATGCTCGATCCGCAGCAGGCCAATGGGCTCTTGGGGACGCTTAAGAAACTGGTTGAAACGGAGCTCAAGCAGCAAAGCGAGCGCTTCACTTCCGAGTTTTCACTCGACAACGCAGAGAGTGCCCTGTGTCGGATGTTGCGGGAGTTGACCGGCAAGCACGGCGATTTTACTAACAACATGAAGCTCAAGATCGACGAAGTGGTCAAAGAGTTTTCGCTCGACGAAGAGAATTCCGCTTTGAGTCGCTTAGTGAAAAAGGTCAACACGGCCCAAGAAATCATTACCAAGGAGTTTTCACTCGACAACGATCAGTCGTCACTTAAGAAAATGCAAAACCATCTGGAAACGATTCTGGGGGCCCACATCAAGTCGGCGGCGGATTTCCAGGAAGAGGTCAAACTCGCTTTGCGAGAGTTGGTCACCACGCGCCGCGTCGAAGCCCGGGGGACGTTACACGGTGCCACGTTCGAGGGGGCCGTGTTGGAGTTCTTGGCCCAGGATTGTAATCCTCGGGGGGAATTGGTCGAAAACACCAGCGATCGAGTGGGACTGATCAAGAGTTGCAAAATCGGCGACGCGGTGATCGAGCTCGGCTGCGACAGCGCGGCGGCTGGTGCCCGGATTGCCGTCGAGGCCAAGGAAGATTCCAGTTACACGCTTTCGAGTGCCCGCGAGGAAATTGAAAAGGCTCGCAAGAATCGCGACGCCCAGCTGGGGATATTTATTTTTTCAGCGCGTTCGGCCCCGGAATTGTGCGAACCCTTGCGGCGCATCGGCAACGATTTGTTGGTGGTGTGGGATGCCGAGAATCCGGCCACCGATTCGCATTTCAAGGCAGCACTGGAGATCGCACGGGCGTTGTGCGTCAGGAGCAGTCAAGCCAAGGAGCACCAGGAGTTTGATTTCGCCAAGATCGACAAATCGATCCTCGATATCGAGCGACATGTGCAGAACTTGGACAAGATTCGCACCTCGGCCGAGACAATTCGCTCGTCCAGCGACAAGATACTCGAACGTGTGCGGATCGATCAAGAAGCACTCGACCGGCAACTGGCTGTCCTGCGCGATTGCCTGGGGGACTTGAAGGCGACCCTGGGAACTGCGGACACCGAAGCTACCGCCGAGTGCGAGTCGTAAGCTCGGCATGGGCTTCGGCGACGGTGTGCGAATCGATGAGCTCCAACTCGGCATTCACCGCGGCTAGTAGCGCGAAGTCCGCCAGCCGATTCACTTGTCGGGGCACTCCGCGGGTGAGCCGGTGGATGGTTTCGAGAGCCGACTCTTCAAAGAGGGGCCGTTCGCAACCCGACTCGATGAGCGCGATCTGAATGTAACCGGTTGTGTCCTGGCAATCCCACGGTTCGAGTTCGATCGGCAGATCGACAAGTTCCAAGAGCCGATTTCCGAGTCGTCCGACGTGCTGAGGTTGGGCAGTGAGTATGAGGGTGAGGTTGCCCACCGCGCTGGGTGGAAGTTGGACCAGTCGCGTGAGTTGCATGAGCACATCGACCCCGGCTTGTTCGGCGTCGTCCAGGAGGATTATGGTGGGTTCGGCAAGTAACTGGTGTTGTTTGAGTCGAGCCTCCCAACGTCGCAAGAGTTCCAGTGAATCGTCGCCCACGCGCGGGGCTGCCTGGAGGGCCAGTGCGAGTTGCCAGTGAAATTCGCGGACCGAGATTCCCAAGAGATTCAAGCGTGCGACGGCCCAATTTTGGCCACGGCATTCTTCGGCAAAGAGCTCGACAAGCAAAGATTTGCCCGCTCCCGGCTCGCCTTGGACCAGTCCCAAGCGACGCTGATTGTGAATGAGAAATCGGAGTCGTGCTAGGGCTTCCTGCTGGGGAAGTCCCGCGTAGAACAAGGGCTCGGCGGAACCAGCGTGAAAGGGAGATTTTTCCAGGCCCCAGTGGGAAGTGTGCATGGTGCGTGTCCTTGAGAGTTCCGTCGCCAACCGCCAGAATGGCACTGCCGAGGTCCCCAGGTTGGATCGGCCATAAGCTAGGTGAATCTTTCGCAAGCAAGTAATTCGATGGGGGCTGCTAGCCTTGCTAGCAAGCAAAATGCCGGATCGCTACTATTCTGAGAGTCTAATCCTAGGGGACTCGGTCACCTTAGGGGGTACCGAAGCCCATCACTTGCTGCATGTGATGCGAGCTACCGTGGGAACGCGGGTGGTAGTCTTTGATGGCCACGGGGGTGAGTGGTCGGGTGAGGTTGCCAAGCTCGGCCGAACCGAAGTTGAAATCACACTCGGGGAACACCACCCCACGGAGCGGGAGCCGACGCGAAAAATCACCCTCGCCGTAGTGCTGCCCAAGGGAGATCGCCAGCGCTGGTTGGTCGAAAAGTGTGTCGAACTGGGGGTCCCACGGTTGGTGCCGCTCACGACCGAGCACGGCACCAAATCAGCGTCGGAACCCCCGGCTAAGCTGGCGCGGTATGTCGTCGAAGCCAGCAAACAATGCGGACGGAATCGGCTAATGGAGATCGCGGCACCGGTCACCTGGAGCGAGTTTGTCGCGTCGACCGAAGTGCCATCGCGATTGGTCGCACACCCGGGCGGTACGCCGCTTTCCAAGTGTGATTTCGAGAACACCGCTGCGCTGGTTCTGGCGGTTGGGCCGGAAGGTGGATTTTCCGTGGCGGAGATTCAACTTGCCGAGCGGAGTGGTTGGCGGGTTGTTGGCTTGGGCGAGAGAATCCTGCGAATCGAAACGGCGGCGTTGGCTGTGGTGGCAAAGTTGTCCTCGAACACGTAGCATGGGCCCCCGGCCCCGTGCGCAATAGGTTTGAGATGCACGGGCCGGGGGCCCATGCTACTTAAGTACTGCTCGAATTCATTCATCCATTTTGATGAACAGGATGCGCTCGCGGGGGATCCAGGTGCGGCGGGACTTGCTTTCGGTGTTCGGGGTAGGTTCCAGCACGATCCAACGCTCGCTTTGTTCGAGGATTTTGCCGTGAAAGGATTTCCCCCCTTCCAACTCGACGTTGCAGGTCACGCTGAGTGGCGGGGCCAGAAGTTCTCGCGCGCGGAGGGCGGCATTTTCGGTATATTCCATCCAATAGGAAACGCCACTCCAGAGAATCACCAGCAACGCCATCAAGATCACCAGCGTGCGGTAGCGGAGTCGAAACGGTGGGCGAGGGAACGCACTCATGGGTGCCATCGTATCAGAAGTGCTCCACTCCTGGTACGGTGGAGATGAACACTAGGCTTTGTCTCAAAACATGAGCCGAACGCGCTAGCGTCGGGTGAATTGCCAAAAATGACCGAATCCTCAGTCAATCCGAGGCTAGGGCCTACGGATCATGACGTGTCTTGAGACAAAGCCTAGATCGCAAAATCGTGTTGACCCGCGTGAAGCGAACCACCCAAGTATCTAAGCTGCCGCTCTGGCCCCAATCGACTACAGCCGAATTCCCACTGCCGACGATATCTAAGTATAGTGGTGCGAACTTTCTTTCCCTGTTGTAAGGAACCCATGCGATGTGGCGGGCGCTGTTCTTGGCTTTCGGCGCGTACACCTGTTTGCTAGGGGTCGAGGCGTTAGCCATCGAACGAGCGGTTCTCAAGCAACCCGCTCAAGGGCAAAGGCGGTTGATCGATGCCGATGAGATCGTGCCCCCGGAGTGGGCCCCGTGGAGCCTAATGGCGTCCGGGGCAGTGGTGGTGCTCTATTCGTTCACCATTCCCCGGCGTGTGGGGGGTTAGCGGCGGCTAGCAGCCACTGCTACGAAAGTTACCCCCTGGCCGCTTTTGCAGGGCCGATCACTTTTTCACTTTGAGGGTGCCATGCCACGCTGGTACGCCGGTGTGGGCATGAGAATCTCCGAGCAATCATGGCCACAGCGGAATACCGCCGTGGCCATGGCACCCCCCAGCTTGAAAAACTGATCGACCCTACCCGCTTTTGGAAAACTCTTGTTTCCGGCCCCAAATCGGTCTACCATGAAGGGTTCCGATAATTTGGTTACCCGCTAAGACTGAACTTTTCGGTACGTGGCTTGTCGGTGCTAGGGTCGGTAGAACGACTGTGGCTGACCAGGGTGGTCTTGTTCCTGAAATGAGTTGAGGTGCGCGCGTGGCAACGATTGAAAAACAAAAAAAATCCCCCACCAAGACGGACTTAGTGACTGGGGCCGATATCCTGGTTCAGTCGCTGGTGAACTTGGGAGTCGAAATCATTTTTGCCTATCCCGGTGGGGCCAGCATGCCGCTCCACCAGGCGTTGACCCGGTTCAAGGACAAACTCCGCACGATCCTGCCGCGGCACGAACAAGGGGGAGGCTTTGCCGCCCAGGGGATCGCCCGCAGCACCGGGAAGGTCGGGGTCTGCATGGCCACCAGCGGCCCGGGAGCGACGAATCTGGTAACCGCGATCGCCGACGCCAAGCTGGACAGCATTGCGATGATTGCCATCACGGGCCAAGTCCCCACACCCGCCATTGGGACCGATGCCTTTCAAGAAACTCCGATTGTCGAAGTTTGTCGTGGAATCACCAAGCATCACTATTTGGTGACCGACGTGAACGATCTCCCGCGTGTTATGAAAGAGGCGTTTTTGGTCGCAACCACGGGTCGCCCCGGTCCGGTGTTGGTCGACATTCCGAAAAACATCCAACTCTCCAGTTGTGTCCCCGATTACGATGCCGAGTTGAATCTCCCCGGCTATGCCTTCGAGCCGCCGCTGGCACGTCCCGAGCAGATTCGGCAGATTGCAGCCGCGATAAAATTGGCGAAGCGTCCGGTGATCTACGCGGGTGGCGGAATCGTACTGGCCGAGGCGAGCGAGGAGCTCCGCACACTGGTCAAAAAGACTGGCATTCCGATCACGACTACGGTCATGGGCCTGGGGGCTTATCCGAGCACCGATCGGCTTTCGCTGGATATGCTTGGCATGCATGGCAGCGTGTACTCGAACTACGCGGTCGATGAGGCCGACCTGTTGATCGCACTCGGCGTGCGATTCGACGACCGCGTGACGGGGAAGGTCGAAGAGTTCTGCAAACACGGCAAGATCATCCATGTCGACATCGACGCTTCGGAGTTAAACAAGAACAAGCCGGCACACATTCCCGTTTGCAGCGATGTGAAGCATGTCTTGCGAGAGCTCAATAAAATTGTCGAGGCTCCCGAGGATATTTCGTCGTGGGTCGCACAGTGCCTGGAGTGGAAGGCTGCGGATCCCTTCAAATTTGATACCAAGTTCCCGGGAATCTTACAGCAATCGGCGATCCAAACGCTGTGGGAAATGACCCGCGACCGCGATCCGATTATTTCTGTCGGCGTGGGACAACACCAAATGTGGGCCGCCCAGTTCTACAAGTTCATTAAACCACGGCGCTGGCTCTCGAGCAGCGGGCTGGGAACCATGGGGTTTGGGCTCCCGGCGGCGATGGGGGCTCAGGCGGCCAATCCGGGGCGACTGGTGATCGACATCGATGGCGACGGGAGTTTCTTGATGAACGTGCAAGAACTGGCCACTTGCTTCTGCGAAAAACTGCCCGTCAAGATTCTGCTCCTCAACAATCAGCACCTGGGCATGGTGATGCAGTGGGAAGACCGCTTCATGCAAGGGAATCGGGCGCACACCTTCCTGGGTCCGGTGGACAGCCCCGAGGCCACCGGCCAAGGGGACGGCTTGGGCCCGAAAAAACGGTATCCGAACTTCGTCGAGATTGCCAAGGGCTTTGGTTGCGGGGCGGCCTATGTGAAGGAAAAAGGCGATTTCGCCGCTGCGGTCGAGGAAATGATCAACTACGACGGGCCTTATCTACTCGATGTCGAAGTCCCCTATCAAGAACACGTTCTCCCGATGATCCCCGGGGGGCACACGGTGAAGGATATAATTAAGGAGTGAGCGACATCAGAGGAGCATCATGTTAGCCAAGCCAAAGGTGTATATTGAAACTACGATAATCAGTTACCTCACTGCTCGACCTAGTAATGAATTATTAATTGGGGCGCATCAGGAACTAACAAACAAGTGGTGGAATACGAAAAAAGACGAATTCGATCTTTATGTATCTGAACTTGTAATTCAGGAAGCAGGTTCCGGGGACGAATATGCAGCGAAGCGTAGAATCGAATCTTTAGAACTTTTGCCACGATTGAAGTTTGATGTACTCTCTCGCAATTTGGCCGCTAAGCTGGCTCGAGCGACTCAACTACCTGTGCGGGCAGCTGCCGACGCTGCCCACATTGCAATTGCAGTAGCGAACGGGATGGATTATCTCCTGACATGGAACTGTCGACACATTGCCAACGCGCAATTGCGTAGAACAATTGAGGAAGTTTGTGAGCTGCAAGGATTCTCGGCACCTATAATTTGTACTCCGGAAGAACTGATGGAGAACCTCTCCGATGATACTTGATCCAATTGTCGAAGAAGTGCGAAAATATCGCGAAGATTATTTTATGAAGTTCAATTATGACTTGAATGCCATGTTTAATGATCTCGAACGTCTTCAAGAGGTATGTGACCACAATTTGGTTTCTCTACCTCCTAAGCGAATTGAAAGAGCAATTGTCTCCAGTCAGGGAGATGCTGACGGTTAGACAGTTGCAATTTGTTCGCATCACCCTGCGTCGTACCACTTCTGTTGGCCGGTGAGGGCTTCCACGGCGGACCAGAGTTCGCCTTCGGGGGAAAGTTGTTTCTTGGCATTGCACGCAATTGCCAGCGGTACGTGGACAAGGTGATTGTGCCATAATCCGATCAAGAGATCGGTCTTGCCTGCCATGCCGGCGTGGGCCGCGGCGCGGGCGAGCCGCTCGCAGTACAAGCTGTCGGCGGAGTTGGCCATCACGCTGCGGATGTGGTAGCTGGGATCGAATAGCTTCACATTCACGGGAATGTTTTGCTGGGCGCAGTGGACCTGGATGGCTGCCGAGAGAAACGGGCCGATATCACCCAGTCGGGGATTGCCCGAGACATCGCAACCTCGGTTGGCGTGTTCGAGCCAGTGCTGTCCAGCTCCCTCGGCGACGACGACGACGGCGTGTTCCCTGGCGACGAGTCGTCGTTCGAGTGCCGCCAGGAAGCCTTGGGGGCCCTTGAGATCGCGGGGTGCCTCGGGAATGAGCGCGAAATCGGCTTCGCCACTGGCCAGCGTGGCAGCAGCCGTAATAAAGCCCGCTTGGCGTCCCATCAGCTTTACCAGTCCCACGCCGTACAACACCGCCTTGGCTTCGACATGGGCCCGGTCGATGACCCGTTCGGCCTCTTCGACTGCCGTATCAAAGCCAAATGTGCGGAAGCAATACTTGATGTCGTTGTCGATGGTCTTGGGAACTCCCACGATGGCAATCGGCAGATTGCGACGCTGGATCTCCTCGGCAATTTGATGGGCCCCGCGTTGCGTTCCGTCCCCTCCCACACAAAACAAGATGTCGATCCCCCGACTGGCTAGGAAATCGACCGTAATCCGCGGATCTTGGTGTCCGCGAGAAGTTCCCAGAATAGTTCCCCCTCGGTGGTGAATATCGTCCACCACGGTTTCGGTCAGATCCAACGGAGGACGGGCCACGGCAGGGTTCAAGCCGTGATAACCATAGCGAATTCCGAGCACTTCATGGACGCGATAATTGAGTGTCAGTTCCATGACCAAACTGCGCACCACGTTGTTCAAACCGGGACAGAGTCCGCCGCAGGTCACGATGGCCGCGGAGGTTTTGGCGGGATTGAAAAAAATGCCGCTGCGGGGACCTGCCAACTCGAAGCCGAGTGTGTTGGGGGACCGATTCGCCAAGACGCGTGGTTCGTACAAGAGTCGCAATTCATCTTCGACGAAATCACCGATGCCATCGCCATGCACATGCGAAAGGGGAAGCGGAGAAGATACCCGCGGCGCACCAAGTGTGGAGATGACGAGTTGTTGTTGGGTGGGGGGGGAGGAAGAAGCCATTGTTCATAGGGTGTGAGTTTTGGAGGTATCAATGCTCGGCTAAGCCGCAAGCGGCATGGGAGCGTTATAGGGTTTGTCGGCTTGTGCTACAACCAACCTTGCTCTCGGTACCAAGCGGCGGTCTCGGCAAAGCGGGCTTCCAGGGATTTCTCCGGCCGATAGCCGAGTTCCTGGCAGAGTTTTGCATCGCTGCATTCCCAGCCAGCGGCCAAGCCCTCGCGGACTTTGTCTCGATTAAAAATGCTTGGTTGTCCGCGTAACTTGGAAATCTCCTCGGCGGCTGCCCCGGCCATCTTGAAAATAAGTCCTGGGACCGGAATCGTGGCGACTGTGTATCCGAGTGCCTGCGCGGCAAGTTTGCCGAATTCTTTGTACGTGACCGTTGGACCCGAAGTGACATAATATCGGCCACCGGCAAGGTTCGCAGGGGATTCGATCCGCGCCCCTTGCTGCGCAACAAGCAAGAGGGCCTGGCACAGGTCGGCGACATGCACGATCGACATGGGCATGGTGTGATAGCCGGGAAGTAAATGGAGTCGTATAGTTTTGAGTGTCTTAAACAGTGTGAGTCCGTTGCGGTCTCCTTTCCCAAACACCACAGGTGGGCGCACGATGCTCAAGGGGACCCGGGGAGCGTATTCGGCGGCGACATGCTCGGCGGCCAGCTTGGTCTTGCCATACTCGGAGATCGGGTGGTCCGGTTCTGTCTCCAAGCGTGCGTTGCCAGGCGAACTGGGACCTCCGGCAGCAAGCGAACTTACAACGATTACTTTCGGTGGTATCGGGACTTGGGAACATTGTTCGACCACACACCGGGTTCCCTCGACGTTGTCGGTCCAGAATTCAGTCGGCTTGAACGCCGAGACGCGGCCCGCAACGTGAAAGACAACATCAACATCGGCCAGCGCGGCAGCGACTGCGGCGGAATCGAGGAGCGAACCGACTTGCAGGTCGGTGCCCCAATCCTGCAAGTGGCGAGCTTTACTCGGATCGCGGACCAAACAGCAAACTTGGAGACCCTGACCGCGCAGGAGTTCTACCAAGTTCGAGCCGACAAAACCAGTTCCGCCTGTGACTAAAGCTCGCAGCATGGTGAATCCCGAGTTGGCCCCGGCAGGAAAATGGGTAGTGCGGGCAACCAGCCAGCTTTCTTGGATTTGCCGAGGCAAACCAATTGCTGGCTGGCAGCCTACCTCACCTTGTTACAGGCTGGAAGCCTACACTACGAAATAACCCACGAACCCCCGACAAGATATTGTCCTAATTTCTGCCTCCTCCGCTTGCGGTTTAGCAGTCCCCAGCCCCCTATCCCCCAGCCCTGCCGAGAAAAATTCGAGATTTGATCCGTGACCCGGAGAATGCCGGCTTCGTCAATCGAGGGGGTCAAGGGAGCCACCGAAATTTTGTTCACAAACAACTCGCGCGGCCTATCACTTTAGCTGGTAAAATGGGTGACGATGCCAAACAGTACCAGGAACGTGCTATCAAGCGGGCAATCGAGGAGAGCCAGTCATGAAAGAAAGCGATCGTTACTGCAAAGTCGTGGAATGGTCTGAAGAAGACGGGTGCTATGTTGGCAGTGCACCTGGCTTACTCTACGGTGGGTGCCATGGCGATGATGAACAGCAGGTATTCGCTGAATTGTGTCAGATCGTTGAGGAATCGATTGAACTCTATCGCCAAGACGGCAAGGCACTCCCTCCCCCCAGGTCCCCTATCGTGTCCCAAGAACCCACCATCACCCGCGTCAACTTGCTCGAGCGGAGCTACGATATTCAAATCGGCAGCGGCAATCTCGCCGGGCTTGCGCCTTTTCTGCGCGAGCGATCCCAGGCTACCCATGCCGTTATCATCACCGACGACACGGTCGATGATCTCTACGCCGACAAGCTCGGCGATCAGCTCACCGACGACGAGTGGGAAGTGCATGTCATGGTCGTGGACCCTGGCGAGGAATCGAAGTCGGGGGACAACGCCCAAGAGTTGTGGGAGACCATGCTCGAAGAAGGGACCGACCGTCAGAGCATCGTGCTGGCGATCGGCGGGGGAGTCGTGGGGGACCTGGCCGGTTTCGTGGCTGCCACGTTCGCGCGGGGGTTACAGTTTTTTCAGGTCCCTACCACTCTGCTCGCGCAGGTCGATAGCTCGGTCGGCGGCAAGGTGGGGATCAATCTCCCCGGCGCGAAAAACATGGTCGGTGCCTTCTGGCAACCCCGTGGCGTGTTGGTCGATGTCGAGGTGCTGGCCACGCTCCCCGACCGTGAGTACCGGGCAGGACTGGCCGAGGTCGTCAAATACGGCGTGATTCTCGACGCCGAATTCTTCACGTTTCTCGAACAGAATGTTGCTGCGATCAACGCGCACGATTCCGCCATCCTCACCCGGGTGATCCAGCGCTGCTGCCGACTCAAGGCCGATGTCGTCGAACAAGACGAACATGAACTCACCGGACTGCGGGCGGTGCTCAACTATGGCCACACGTTTGCGCACGCCTTCGAGACCGCCGGCGAGTATGGCAAGCTCCTCCACGGCGAAGCGGTAGCCATCGGCATGGAATGCGCCGCTCGGCTCGCGCGCCACATGAATCGCATCGACGACGAGTTTCTCGCCCGCCAATCGGCCCTGCTGGTCGCGCTGCATTTGCCGACCGACGTCCCCAATTTCGACCGCGACGAGCTCGTGCGAATCATGCACCGCGACAAAAAAGTCGACCAAGGCCGACTCCGCTTCGTGCTCCCCACCCGGCTGGGGCATGTCGAACTGGTGAAGGATGTCCGCGTGGACGATGTGCAGGCGGCGATGGGGTGATAGCCGCGAATGGCAACTACTGATTGCGCGGGCGAGGGCCCACCATCAGCTCCCACGGCAGTTGCCAAATACTCAGCAGTAGTGCCCAACCACTTGCAATGAGCAATCCCGGGTAGATAAACAGCAAGTCCACACGGATATTGTATTTCTGCGCGGCGCAATACGACTCCCACATGGCATACAATACCCAAGTGATGCTCAGCAGGATGAGTGCCCAGGAGATTTTCCTCGTCACGACCAGAAACAACAGCGCCGCGACCAGCAACAGAAACGCCACCATCCCGGCATGGCCTGGTTGACCGAGAAAGAATTCGGTCATCTTAGTTAAAGGATTCATGGAAACCGCCTAGAACTTATTTACTCGGATTCTTCCTATTCTCTAACCACTTCGCCAGGGAGGCATCGCTCTCAGCGGAATGCTTACCTGCCAAGAGTCCCTCGACACTGATATCCTCATCAAGACCAGGCCAATGCATTCCTTCCCCTGCGCCGATCAGTTCGTAGTTGGCCCGTTCTTGCGAAGTTCCCGCCAGAAGTCTGGGATACCAAGCCAACAGCACAGAAAGTGTGCGACCGTCGTCCAGCGACACCGCCATCGAATCTTCAGAAAAACGGACCGCTTCTGCAAACGCATCGCGTTCAGTTATCAAAGTGCTCATTCCGTGTCGCCATTGCCTACAGTAAATTCTAGTCTGGATCCCGCGCTAACCATTGTTCTAGTATAGACCCGCCGAGCCTAAATCGCCAAATTGCAAAATGACCCGGTTTTTCCTAGTTGCTTCTCACCCCGCTGGGAATTATCGTCGGGGCTGGTTCACCAGCGCTTCTCTTGGGTATTTCCCATGGACTACGACGACCCTCAGCTTCGCGATCGACTTACGCTGTCGATGGTGCAGGGCGTCGGACCCCTGGCAATGCAGCGGTTACTCACGCACTTCAGTTCCGCAACGACCGTGCTCGCCGCGTCGATGGGAGAATTGCAGTACGTTCCCGGTGTCGGGCCCACACTTGCCAAGCGAATCACCATGGCCCGCACGGAGATCGATGTGGACACGCAACTCCGACTCGCGGCCGAGCACCACATCGCGATTCTCACGCCCGCTAGTGCGAACTACCCACATCTGCTCCTGGAACTCCCCGACCCCCCCGCGGTGCTGTTTGTGAAAGGCGAACTCAAAGACATCGACGGACTCGCCGTCGCGATTGTCGGCACCCGACACGCCAGTCGGTACGGACTCCAACAAGCCGAATCACTCGCGAGCGGTTTGGCCCGCGCGGGATTCACCGTCGTCAGTGGCATGGCACGCGGAATCGACACGGCGGCCCATCGCGGGGCACTGGCTGCCGGTGGGCGAACAATCGCTGTGCTCGCCAGTGGGGTGTTAGCCCCTTACCCTCCAGAGAACGCGGGGCTCGCCGATCAGATCGCACTTCAAGGCTGCGTGCTGAGCGAAGCCGCCCCGACGATGCCACCGATCAGCGGCATGTTTCCCCAGCGCAACCGCATCATCAGCGGCCTCACGCTCGGCACGATTGTCGTCGAGGCCGCCGATCGCTCGGGGGCGCTTATCACCGCGCGCCATGCTGGTGAACAGAATCGACAGGTCTTTGCCGTGCCGGGGCAAGTCGACAATGCAAACGCCAAGGGGACCAATCGACTCATCCGCGACGGAGCCAAACTTGTAACATGCCTTGAGGACGTGCTCGAAGAACTCGGCCCCCTCGCCCAAGAAGCCCGCCGCGACGATGGTACGACAATCCGCGCGCCTGCGGAGTTGTCACTCAATGAAATCGAAACGCAGGTCCTGCAAGCCATCGATCCACAGGGCTCGCTCATCGACGAAATTACGAACACTGCGAATCTCCCCGTGCAGCGCGTACTGGCCACGGTCAGTGTGCTCGAGATGCGCGGCCTGATTCGCAAAGTCAGCAGCAACCGAGTGGTACGGCTTTAGACCGGTGACTCAACCGATTGGAGTATGGAGTTAGCTCGTCTCGATCAATTGCCGAACTGCCAAGACTTCGTTTGCATTCAGCGGCTCCACATCGACAAGAGATGCGGTTATGACTTGCAGCGAATCTCCAATAGCATTCGTGATTTCAAGAACGAGACCTTCTGGCCCCCCTGCGGGATGAGGGACTTTATCAACAAGCGTGGCGATATCTCCCCGCTTCAAACCATGCTCGACAAAATCACGAGTCAACGCAACTCGGTCATAAAGCGAAATTTGATTCATGATTTTTTCTTGTTGGGTTTAAGTGTTACAAAATGATGAGACGCATCGCATTTCCATTGTAACCAGACGAGTACCACTGGGAGAGATCGTCCTTTGGGTCCAACCAAATCACCTGTAACTCGATAAAAGACGCCGTATTCATTGTATCCGTCTACAATGGCATTTTCCCGGCCAACAAGGTTACGGATAGCGAATTCGAGTTCCAACGGGTTCCTGAGAGTGAAGCCTGCCTGTCCCAAGTATCGAGATTTATCATCCCAAATCCGCTCAACCAACAAATAGTTGGTGAGTTTTTCAAATGGAATGACTGCCTCGGGGGGAATTTTCATCATGACCTCAGAGAAACCATCGTGATTATTGAGCTGCGAGCTTACCAATGTAAATGGGGCCGTGACCAAGAAATCATTCGAGAAATGGTTGACACTTTGACCCCTCTTGCCTATAGTTACCACAGGTCGGACCGCTTTTCAGTTCAATTGCTTGCTGGAAGTAGCGGTTTTTTTGATGCGCTGGAACTCACACACTTTTGTTCGCGCTGCTTTTGCGCTCTGCTACGGGACGTTTTTCGTCCTCGGGCAATCGCTCCATTATCTCCCCGGCCAGGGCCATTTCGCAGGTTCCGCTGATCAACACTGCTGTTGCCATCATGCCCACCAGCACCAACACCAGCGGCCCGAACAACCAACCGTAGCCAGTCGGGCAACTTGCTCCGAGTCCTGCGCGATCTGCGAATTACTGGCGCTCGCGCAGGTTCCTCCGAGTAATTTTCTTGCTGTGGTCCGTGACCACTGTGTGATCCCGGTCGCTCTGTTAACCACGCCCTTCCCTTCGGTCGAGCCCTTCGACCTCTATTCGGCTCGCGGTCCACCGCGACGTTCGACCCACCTCACCTGAGCTGGTTGTTCTCGTCGAACTCATTTCGGCCTGGGCTTGAGGTGCGCACTGTGTCCCGCTCCGCCGGCGTTTGCCCGGATCGGTATTAGCGGTCCGACCACCGTGTCGAATTCGTGCCGCGTCGGCGGGGCCATCATTGTCACCTGAGAAACTGTCTGATTGGAGACACGTCATGGTTCGCCGTGCGCGCGGATTTAGTTTGGTTGAACTACTTGTCGTGGTAGCCATTATTGGAGTGTTAGTTGCGCTGTTGCTCCCAGCCGTGCAAGCGGCCAGAGAAGCTGCGCGAAGAACCCACTGTGCCAATAACCAACGGCAAATCGGCTTAGCTCTGCATCAATACTGCAACGCTCACGGGGGACATTTTCCCGAAACGATGCACACGATTGTAGATGCCGACGAGCGCAAATCCTGGATTTATACCTTGGGGCCTCACCTGGAATATGTGGATAAAATCCGCATCTGTCCAGATGACTCCCGAGGTTCAGAACGGCTGCAATTGAAGCTCACCAGCTATGTGCTGAATGACTACGTGACCGTTCCCGAGGGGGGGGCAATCGTCAACGTGTATGACTTGCCCGCCACGCACGCGACGATGGTTGCGTTTGAATCTTCCGATCTCCTGCCGTTGTCTTTCTACCACGAGCACATCCATGCCAAATCTTGGTTCAAGAAAAGCAACGTCCGCGACGGAAAAGTTTGGGAAGCGATCCAAGCAGAACTCCAGACGGACCGCCACCTCGAAGGGGCTAACTATCTCTATGCCGATGGGCATGTTTCTTACGTTTCAGAATCCACGATCCAAGACCTGGCCAACAGGGCCATCAATTTTGCTATCCCACCTGATTAAAGGAGCTAAAAAATGCGATCTGTTATGCTCATGTTGTTGCTGTTACTACCCACACGAGTCTTTGCCCAACTACATGGTGGCGATGTCGAGCTTCATGTTGTGATGGGGCGAATCGTCACCAACCAGCGCGTCTACAGCGCCGAGCTGGGCGAGATCATCCCCAACGAAGTCGACGAACCCGGCTTCGACAGCCTGCCAGGGACTTTTCCCAGCGGCTCCAGCGTGGGGTTTACGATACTTGATGCGCTACGAGTTTGGGACGGAAACGATTTCGATTCGATTCCCATCGAGACCCTGGCAATCAGCTTTGGAACTTCCTTGGGACCGATCACAACACCGCTAATCCCCAGCATCGTAGCTGGTTTCAACCTGAATGTTTCTAGCGACGGATCTTGGCATCGACACTTCGATTTCATCCTCGGGGCCCCCGCCTCAATGGGAGTTTATCTGTTGCAGTTGGAACTAACCAGCAGTAGCTCGGGCATAGCGCCGACGGAGCCGTTTTTTATCGTGTTCAATCAGAACGATTCCGAGGTGAACCACGATGCTGCAATTGCGTTTGTTGAAAACTCACTCACGATTCCAGAGCCGAAATCGTTGGCAATTGGATTGGGGGCGATCCTCGCAGTGGGCGTTGCCAGAAGCAAGAGGACCTCCAGTAAGTGAGCACGTCGTTCTCTGTGGGGTCGGCCAAACTTTTCCGCGCGACCCACCGAGAACGGCTATCAAGGGAATCACCGGCGACCGTGTCGTGCGGCTTTGAGTTTTTGCTTGATCGGAAGAGTTCCCGCGAAACACGCGAAAGGACGCTAATCGGAAAAAACAGAGGACATTCAGCATGTCCCAAGCGAGATTCCCAATCTCAAAAAATTCGCGCTTTTTCGCGTGATTCGCGGGCTCTCTCAATCTGGAAGGGGGAGTTACACTGTGCGCGGCCTCCAGTGACATTTTCGGACGACGGCGTAACTGATTGCCGCATCATGGCTTATGAAAAGTTGTGACTCGGCGAAATGTGTCATTTAGCCCCGCGCGGAGTTACTTTGCCGGGTTCCACAACGCAACATCCTTGAACTTGCGGAAGTCCCGATCGAACGAGGCGACACCATCGCCCGACTTGACGGCCAATGCGGCTAAATAGCAATCGAAGAAATCACACTTTGTGTCTCGGAATCGCCTCAAGGCGTCGCTCAGTTCAGCTGCGTGTTCGCAGTGAATGCCAGATTTTTCGATGAGCTTGGATAGTGTCTCCGCGACAATGTGCGATTCAATTTTGTAGAAGGAGGTAAGTACCCATACCGCTTCAGCCAGCGCAACGTCGGTGAGCACCAATTGGCATGCGCCTGACTCTGCCTCTCGAAAAAGTTTCTTCGCTAGAACAGAGAGCTTTTTATCGTCGTCGAGTAAAAACCTCAGCAACACATTGGTGTCGAGAAAATATCGTTTCACTGAAGCCTCTTTACTCGGGCTTCACGCGAGGTTCGGCGCTCCTGCTCTTTGGAGCCGGCAGGCACTGCCGATTTAATCGATCCCGCCAGATCCATCAAGGACTCGGTCTCCGGTCGCACGAACACTCCCCCATCACACAGCTCGTAGGTGAGTTGTTGTCGCGGCTTGAGTCCCAGGGCGGCACGAACTTCGGCGGGAATCGTGGTTTGTCCTCGGTCGGTTAGGGTGGATCGAATCATGATCATTTCCGTGATAATGCATTGTCTAGCTATTTGCATTGTAGCACTTCGTGTTGCTTTAGCAAACCAAATCGAGACTGGCCTCCGGGCCGAATAGATACTCAATTTGTCGTAAGAATCAAGCCGATCCCAGGCAAGCTCGCCATCCCTGCCCAGGGCTTGCACCTCGCGGGAATGGCTACCAAAACAAGCAGCCCAACTGTTTTCGATGGACTTCAAAAAAACCGTACGATTTTCGACCACTGCGGCGAAATAACACATTCGGGGGGTGTCTGCCAAAAAGGCACTCTGCCACAAAAAATAGAATAACTTGCAAGATTGGCAGGTCTGCGGCGAACTACTTCGGATGAAACCTTTGATTCCTGATTTACGTAACAGGTTAGCCACTTTGGTTTTCGGGAATTGCTAGCGGTTTCAGGTCGGAAAATCCCTTACCGACGGCACAAGACTTGCTTTTGAACTACACATGGGCCGAACTGCGGTCTATCCCCCCTTGTGGCGGAGTTTTCCACTACAATGGAGATCGAAGTTCGGCACACGCCGGCAGAGCCCGGCGTTCCGCTACCCATGGAATCGCACATGTATGCTGCGAGGGTTCGCGGATTCCTAATCGGACGGCAGGGAGAAAGGATTTTCTCCTGATTTGCGTCGAACTCTCGCATTGAGGAGTTCGTAGAATGGTTGAGCACACCAAGGAAGAATTGAAGAACGTAACAACGAACGGCTTGGCAACCTTGAGCGACGAACAGTTGCTCGACAAGTACCGGGGCGACAGCGCTGCGGCCAGTGTGTTCGCAGAGTTGGTCTCTCGCTACGAGCGTGAGTTGTACAACTACCTGAAGCGTTACCTGGGCGACGGAGCGTTGGCCGAGGATGTGTTTCAGACCACGTTCTTGCAAGTGCATTTGAAATGCAATCAGTTCGAGTCGGGTCGCAAGTTTCGACCGTGGCTGTACACGATTGCTACCAACCAGGCCATCGACGCGCAACGCCGCAATCGTCGGCACAAACGTTTGAGTCTCGATATGGCTCACGGTGCCAATGGCGCAGAAGCCGGCAGCCTCATGGAAATGGTAGCAGACGCCGAGTTCAGCCCCGTCGATGCCATGGCCAGCGGTGAGCAGGCTCAGTGGATTCGCCGCGAAGTGGCGACACTGCCTGATCCGCTGCAAAGCGCTGTGAACCTTGTTTACTTTCGGGGGATGAAATACCGTGATGCTGCCAGGGTCATGTCGGTACCAGTGGGCACGGTCAAGAGCCGGCTCCACGCGGCGATCAAACGGCTCGGCCAATCGTGGCGCGAGTTGGAAGTCGCCAACCACCACTAAACGATTGCAGTTGCAGAATTGGCCTTCGCGCTTAGCGAGCGCGTTTGCTATCCTCCGGCGCATGATAACTCCTCACGAGCCCACTTTGGGGCTCGTGTTTTGTTTTTCGAGTGCGAGGAATCCCAGGGCATGAAAGGTCGACTGCTCGCTTATCTGTTGGACGATCTGGACGCCGCGCAACGGGCCGAATTAGAAACCGCGCTGCAAAGCGATCCCCTGCTCCAAGCGGAACTCGATCGGTTGCGAATCTGTTTGGATGCGTGCCACGATAACTCGGAGTGCGCAGACATTCCTCCCCTGCAATTGGCGACGCGAACGTGTTCGTTCGTCCAGCGGGCGTTGCAGTGCTCGCAATCGCTCTGCCAACGCTCGACGAATGTCAAAACTCTCAGCGAGTCCCATGATGGTTTGATCACTCGTGAGCGGTGGTCGTGGGCTGATCTCACGGTGGGGGCTTGCATCCTCTTAGCGCTCGGTGCTTTGTTGTTGCCCGCGCTGCGGGAGAATCGCGATCTCGCCCGGCGACTCAAGTGCCAAGAAAATATGCACCGCCTGGGCACCGCATTGGTCGACTACGCCCGACTCCATCAACAGGGTCTTCCGCGCATCGAACCGGGGCAAAACGCTGGGGTCTTTGTGATGGCCTTGGCAGACCGCGGAGTGATTTCCCGCGAGGAGCTTGCCGAGTTAGTCGTTTGCCCCGCGACACCCTTAGCCGACCAGGTAGCGCGCGGTTATGTCCGCATCTACATTCCTACTCGCGCCGAATACGCGGCAGCAACCGGTGCCACGGGCGAACAACTTCGCAAACTGATGTCTGGCAACTACGCTTCGAGTCTCGGTTGGCGCGACAAATCCGGACGCGTCTCGCAGATTCGCTTTGTGGGAAGTCCCGTCGTGCCGATGCTCGCCGACGCGCCGAGCCTGGCCGTCGCCGGTTACAAGAGTGCCAATCACGACGGCTGCGGGCAAAATATACTCTTCCAGGATCTCAGTTGCCGCTACTCGCGCCGCTGCGAATCAGCCGAGGGGGACGATCACTGGTTCCTCAACGACAGCGGCGAGCCCGCCGCCGGCTGCCACAGCGCAGACATCGTGCTGGGATCGAGCGAAGCGACGCCGGTCTTGAATGTCGTGGGGCGGTGAGTTCTTATCATTTCGGTATAGTTCCCGCGAAACACGCGAAAGGTCGCGAATCGGAAAAAGCAAAGGACATTCAGTATTATCCAATCGACATTTCCAATCCCCTAGTCTTTCGCGCTTTTTCGCGTGTTTCGCGGGCTCTCAATCTGGATGTGTCGACTCTGGAATTTTCTAGAACGCTTGGCCCGGTCGGCGTGGCCGTCCGGCTAGCCTGGATTGCTCAAAAGTATTCTGCGGCGAGTCACGTAACTCGTGAGAAATGCGGGCTAGTGATGTGCATGGAGTCCTGGGGTTCCGTTACCGCTTTGTAAGCTGCTTGGCCTTGGGTCGCTTGAATTGAGCAAGTTTGATGGCTCCTTGGGGAAACTTTGCCAAGACTTCGAGTTCACCTCCCAGGGCGATGACGATTTTTCGCAGCGTGGAAATCCGCATATCCGATTGCTTTTCTAGCTTGGAAAGACTTGGTTGTTTCATACCCAAGATTGCCGCGAGTTCGGTTTGACTTTTCCCGGTCAATTCACGAAGCTCGCTCATGACCAACTCGGCCAAAAGCTCCTTTGTTCGAGCTGCGGCCTGATCGCGAGTGCGTTTGGTTGTGGTACGTTGTACCAATTCATCGAAAGACTTAGCCATTTATTTTCCCTTTGGCTTTTTGAGCGTCGCTAAGTGGAGTTCCAGAAGAACTTCGGCTTTGGCGATAAGTTGCTTATAAAAGTGTTTCTGGCCCACACCTTGTTTATTTCCCGCGAGGAGCAAGATTCCGACTCGCTCTGGGTCAAAAGCAAATGCGATTCTCAAGGTCTGGCTCTTGGTATCCGCACGCAATTCTTTGAGGTTGGGATATTTGGAACCGCTGAGCGTGTCCGCATGGGGGCGACCAAGCCTAGGGCCAAGTAATTTCAAAAGTTCCACCTTGGCAATTACTTCCGTCTTTTCCGCCCAGGGGAGTTCACCAAACCATGCATCAAAGGTATCGGTTGTGGCGATGTCCCACATGAATCATAGCTTATTAGCTATGCCCGGTCAATAGCCTGGGGGCTATGGATCTGAAGTCGCAAATCTGACGATAGGAACTATGTGTTATTCGAGAGTCTCCCGGAATTGTTGTAACACATTGCCAACTATTAGGCAGTCATTCCCGCGCAAGCGGGAATGATGATTTGGCGTACGTGGTCGGACGGTGAATAGTACGCGCTCGAGCGCGCGATAATTTCAGGTGCTCAATCCTGGAAGTAAAGTTGTCGAGCAGGTCATCGCCAATCTCCGGCGAGTGCGAAGCCAGCCCAATATGCTGGCGGACATCGGACGGCCCTACCACCGAATCGACTTGACTCACGGGACTCAGGATACTCCCACATCATTTTTATCATGGCAGCTTGGAGCGATTCCGCTTTGGATTGACGATCCACCCACAGGTTGTCATAAAAATGTCCAAGCAACTGTGAACTGGCGACGATCCTAACGCTCCAGAGTGTACCGACCGTAGACTTCGCACCCGCCACGTAAAATGCTCTCTGGCATCCCAGCATTCCCTCTCCAACGGCAATTCTTCCTAAAGCTGACTCGCAAGCAAACAATACTACTAGTTCTGCGTTACGAAGATCGAGCACAGATATCTCATCTGCCCAAAGGATGCAATCGTCTTCTTCGGACTGCGAAGCTAGGCGATTAGCGCCTGAAAAGGCTACTCCAGAAATAATCGGATCGAAAGTCAATTGAGAATTTGTCGAACTGTTGAAGGCATTTTCAGAACTCATATTCATTTCCGAAGCTCGAAGACAAAACCCGT
>CALMBE010000681.1 GCA_937860165.1 uncultured Planctomycetaceae bacterium | reverse complement strand
AGGGTGCCATGGCCACGGCGGTACTCCGCAGTGGCCATGTTTTCTCGACTATTCACATGCCCACGCCGGAGTACCAGTGTGAGCATGGCACCCCAAAATGAATAATTGATCGGCCATACTGAGGGGAACAGGGCCGTTTGTTCTCAGCCATAACCTAGCCGGAGGCTCACTAGCCTCCGGGTTTCCCGGACCAAAGTGTTGGTCCGGCTAGGGGCATGTCACGCCGTCATCCCGCCATCGACCACCAAGATTTGTCCCGTGACATAGGCTGCCGAGTCGCTCGCCAGAAACAGCACGGCATCGGCCACCTCTTCCGCGGTGCCCAGCCGCTTGGCGGGAATCCGCTTCTTGGCCTCTTCCTGCACAATCGGCCCTAGGGCGTCGGTCATCTCGGTCGCGATAAAGCCCGGGCAAATCGCGTTGACCGTCACCTTGCGGCCAGCAATCTCCCGGGCCACCGTTTGCGTGAAGCCAATAATCCCCGCCTTCGAGGCCGAGTAATTGGACTGACCTGGGTTCCCCATGATTCCCGAGACACTCGAAATACTGATGATGCGACCCGAGCGCTTCCGCATCATTTCTTGAATCGCCGAGCGCGTAAATAAAAACACGCTTCGCAGATTGGTGGTGATCACATCATCCCATTCTTCGTCGCTCATCCGAGGGATAAGTGTATCCCGGGTGATGCCCGCGTTGTTCACCAGGATGTCGAGTTGGCCCCACTCGGCCACCACGCTCTCGACCACTTTCTGAGCGGAGGCCGAATCGGTGACATCGCAAGGATACACGGCCGCAGTACCACCCGCCGCCTGAATTTCGGCGACCGTTTCGGCAAGTTTGCTTTCACTCCGCGCCACGCAAGCCACCTTCGCCCCAGCGCGACCCAGTGCCAAGGCAATCGACTTGCCGATGCCCCGCGAAGCACCAGTCACCAAGGCCGTCTGCCCCGAGAGATCCACTTGAATTCTACGCGATTTAGTTTCTGACATGATTGTGCGTTTTGAGGTGAGTAGGTGAGTAGGTGAATATGTGAGTAGGTGAATATGTGAGTAGGTTAGAGTTGTGAAGTAAGATGCGAATCTATTTCTCGTCCCCCACGCCTTGTTTCGTTTTTTGTAAATAGGCAATGTAGCTATTGATGCGGGCAGTTAATAGACTCGCTTGTTCCTTGAGCGCCTGCAATGAGGCTTCATTTGCGTAATGTTCGTCAAGGCAAATATTTAAGTCGTCGATGATTTCATCAACCGAACCTCGGGATATTCTGCAAAATCGGATATTTTCCTGGTAGTACCATCGTCCGTGACCCTCCGCGATATTGTTTGAAATAGAGATTGCCGCCCGTCGCATCTGAGCACCAAGAGCATATTTTTCGATCGGAGGGAGTGAGTCGAGAAGTTTGTAGATCATTTTGCGATACTCTCGAGCCTGCTTGTACAATTCAAACTCGTCCAAGTGATACTTGCTCGTGTAAGACAATATACCTCCCCCCCTCACTTATTCACCTACTAACCTACTAACTTACTAACCCACAAACCTACTCACATTCCCCCACTAAGCTTCGATATTTTCACAGGGAAATTTCCGGTCGATCCGCTTCAGCAATCCCCGCAACACTCGGCCTGGGCCGATCTCATAGCAAGTGGCTACTCCCAGCTCTCGAATCAGCCATTGCATCGAATCTTCCCAACGGACCGGCTCGACAACTTGCCGCTGTAAGAGGCCGCGAATTTCCGTCGGATCGTCGTGCGGCCGGGCATCGACATTCGAGACTACGGGGATGCGGGGTTTCGTGATTACCACATCGGCCAACGCGACGCTCAACCGCTGGACCGCACTTTGCATGAGCGGCGTATGAAACGCCCCCGCGACCGCCAGCGGAATGACTTTCATCGCCCCCGATGCCTCGGCCAACCGAGCGATCCGTTCACACGCCGGTTTGCTTCCCGAGACTACCAAGTTTCCCGGGCAGAGGTAATTTGCCAGTCGCAGGACATCCCCCTCTCGGGCCTGGGCAACCAATTGTTCGACCCGCGTTCGTTCGAGTCCCAACACGCTCACCATGGCACTCGGCGAGGCGTCGGATGCCGCTTGCATCGCCTCTCCGCGAGTCTGCACAACTCTCAATCCATCGTCGAACGAGAGCGCTCCCGCAAAGACCAGGGCCGTGTACTCTCCGAGACTCAATCCCGCAGTGGCAATGCACGACTCGACCACGTCGGGGGAATCTAGTTTGAGTTGCTCCAGTGCCGCCAGACTGCACACAAACAGGGCGGGCTGGCTGTAAACGGTCGAGTTGAGTTTCTCGGCAGGTCCGTTCGTGCAAAGCTCCAAGAGATCGTAGCCGAGAATGTCGGCGGACCGAGTAAAGAGTTCCCGCGCGCAGGGCAAAGACTCCGCCAGTCGGGCACCCATCCCCACCGACTGAGCACCCTGACCAGGAAATAGAAAGGCAGTTTTGGTCACGGCAGACTCTCGACCAACCCGTTAAGAACCAGATCCGCAAGAACTTGGCGAGGATTACTCCCCGGTTTCCACCATCGGCCGGCCCTGGTAGTGCCCGCAGTTGGGGCAGACGACGTGCGACGGGGCCGGCGTGCTGCACTTGGGGCAGGCCTGCAATTGACGCGCGGTGAGCCGATCATGCGAACGACGCTTGCCGGTGCGGGAATTCGAATGTTTACGTTTGGGAACAGCCATGGCTCACGCTTCCAATGGGAAGTAGAATAACAGTCAAGGGGAAGAAGAATAACAGTCTGGAAATCGTATTATCGGAAACCACCCAGCGTACCGGTTTTCGGGTGCAACTGTCAATGGTCGGTTTTTCAAGGAGAAACTCCGCTCACTAGCCCCTGACGCTCCGCTTACTAGCCCCTGACTTAAGTCAGGGGATTCCCCCGGAGCCCTCCAGAAAATTTCCTTAGTTTTTGGCCACCCGACCCGCTATAATCACGCTCGTTCGTCGTAGTTGCATCAGACTCTGTGACTGCCGATC
>CALMBE010000680.1 GCA_937860165.1 uncultured Planctomycetaceae bacterium | reverse complement strand
GCGAGCCGCGAATTCTCGATCGGATAGCTATTCCCTTGGGTGACCAAGTCGGCAAGACCGATGTCAAGGCAACCGTGGAGTTGGATCTCTCGAAATACGATGTGCCCAACGGGGGCCAATTGAGTTTTGCCGTTAAGGTGCGGGAAGGTCGCGGGACGGCTATTAGTCCGTCAGTCGGTGGCGAGAGTACCCTGAATTCCTCGAAACAGAGTGAGTCGATGGCGAATGCCGAGAATCTTCCTGTTGAGGATGATCCTTCGCGCGAAGCCCCCGAAGCTTCTGAAGCACTGGCCTCAGAGCAAGCGGCAACCGAAGGTCCTGCCGACAAGGACTCAGAGGTTTCGCCAAGCGAAACTGCCGATTCGCCTGTACAGGGCTTGGGTGAGTCCACCGAAGATAAGAATTCGGACACCTCCGCCGTGGCCAATAGTCCTCCATCGGAGTCTTCCCAAGGCGATATTAAAACACCAGCCGAACCCGCCGATCCTTCCTCGCCAATTGCCGAATCATTGGCGGATTCTTTGCCTGAAAGTCTCAAAGATATTGCATCTAAAGCCAGCTCCCCAAAGCCGGATTCGACAAATGCCGCCGTTGATGCGGAACAGAATTCGACTTCGGAGGCCGAAACTTCAGATTTGGCTGGCAATGAATCGCCTTCCGGCAAATCTCCAAATACACCCGAACAAGAAACTACTACCGATCGCCAGTCACTCAATCTTTCAAACAATGAGACTGGGAAAACTCCTCCCGCGACACCGGGTGGCGAATCAGTTGATGAAAAACTTGCAGCGAATCAAATATCGGGACAAGCTCCGGGAGCGAATTCGCAAAAGTCACAATCGCCCTCAAAGTCGCCGGATTCAGAGAGCGACCCAACCGCTCCTCAACCCAGCGCGGAGCAAATGGCCAATCAGCCGAAACCGCAGGACACTCGGAATTCGAGCAAGGGATCTCCGCAGAGCAAGTCTCCGCAGCCTTCTGAGTCGCGGCAAGCGAATCAGAGTGGGCAGGAAATGGCAAAGTCTGAAAATGGACAATCGCCTCCCCCCTCTCCTGGCGGTAGTACCCCTCCCCCCAACGGCAGTTCGCCACTCGAGTTAGACGTGCCTCAACCGCAGGAATCGATGAGCAATCGGATGCGGCTCAAGATCGACGAATGGGCGGGTAGTTTCGCCGGCCAGGAACGGCTGCAATTGGAAATGTCGATTGCCCCACAGATTCAGGAGCTCGATGAGCTTCTCGAAACTGCCGAGACTTTGGCGCGCAATATCCTTGATTCACTCGATGCAGGGGGTGAATGGCAGGCCAGCCATGGCCGCGATCTGGATCGGGCGGGTCAGGAGATTGCCCAGGGATTGGAAATTGTTGAAGAACTCAAACACCGGACACACGGCACCCCTTATGCGTTTGTGGGTTTGCAGTTAGCAAATATCGGGAAAGTTCACGTCCAGCCAGCCCGTCGCGATTTTTGGAAGGGACTACAGACAGAAGGTGAGAATCGCGTGGGGGCTATCCGCGATGGGTGGCAGCACACCACGCGGGCGCGGGAGATGCTTGCTCAACTGAGCGAGCGGTTCGAAGTCACTCGACAGGAGTTCGCCTTGGCCGACTCCATCGAGCAGGTCAAAAAGATGTATCAGGTGTTTGTCGAGAACTCGATGGCACTGCTGAATAACAACGCTGGCGAAAGTAGTCCCTACTCGCGAAAGCGGGTGGAATTCGATCTCGATGAAGAGTACTTGGCACGACTTAAAGAAGTTCTCGAAATGCGGAACAATATGCGGGCCGAGTTGGCGAAGATCTTGGCCGAGGATCCCCGCCTGTTGCGACGTTTCCTTGATTCCCAGCAGAATCGTCGAAATGTATTGCGGTACGAACTCGAAGAAATGTTGGAAAGCCAACGCGAGCTGAATCGCGAGGTCACTGCCTGGTCGGAGGCCGATGACGAAACGCGCCCCGATTTACAAGCATTGCTCTTGGCTAGACATGTAGAGATGTCCGAGGACTTGGCGGTTGACGCGGCTGTCTTGCAGGACCGGTTTGAAACTTGGCTGCCGCTGGCCGAAGAAAGTAGCAGTCAAGAAGTTCAGGGAGCTGCGCGATTGCTCCAGGAGATTGCTTCGGTGACCGAAGAACTCAGCGCCGATGCAGCGAAGTATGTCGAGCAAAATCAGCGAGCCGAGCTTAAGAAGTCCGAGGAAGTTTCCTCAGAGGAACGGGCCGCTGAACCCACTGAGTCTGTTGGCGAAGTCGGCCCGAGCGCGGCGGAGATTTCCGTGGAGCAGATTGCCGAGGGAGCCCAGACGCTCCACGGCCAACTCACCAAGCTGGAGGTCTCGCTTCAGCAACTGGGATTGCAGGAGGATCAACCGGAGATGGCTGTCTTTGCCGCGAATCGCTTGCTCGACACGCGGAATCTGATTGCCCTTAGTTCCGAGTGGCTGCGTGGTCTCAAGCAACACCAAGCGGGAAAATATCAAAATGCCGCCGAGGTGCAGCAGTATCGCCTGGCGATGGAGACCGACAATCTGGCAGGAAAACTGGCCAGTGTGGAACAACAAATGGCAGGGCTCTTGCAACGAGTCGATCAGAAGATCCCCGAGAATATCGCCCTCAAGGCTCGGGAGTTGCTCTCCGCGCTCGACGAACAGGCGGCTCCCAATCAATTGTCTGCGGTCTATGCGCTAAGGCGGAATCAATTCCCTCGGGCGATAGCTCGTCAGAAATCCGCGGTGGAAGCCATCGAACAGGCCGGAAAGAATTATGACGAGCTAATCCAACTGGCAATTAAGGAGCTTGACAAGCTCCCCGTGCAGGATCCCATCGCCAGTTTACTCGATGACCCAACGCTCGACGAACTGTTAGCTTCCCTCGAGCAGGAATTGCCTTTGGAAGAATTGCTGGGCATTCCGTTGCGGCCCTCGAATCTGCAAATCATGGGAGACTTCTCTCGTCCAGGAGGCGATAATGCCCTCATGACCGGCGGGGGGGGCCGACAGATGCTCTTGAACCAGCTCAAACAACAACAACGGTTACGTCAGCGGCGGCTCGAACGGCAATATCGCAAGGCGGTTGCCCGGGCCCTGAACGAGACCGATATCGAGGATCCCTCGGCAGGCGAGTCACTGGAGATTGCCCAAGAGACGGTCGAATGGAACGTGCTGTTGTCGCAGCTTGGCGACGACTTGCATCAGGGTGCCGAGAAGGCCCCACCGGAGCGGTACCGGCGAGCCATTGAGCAGTATTTTCAGCAAGTGAGCCGACCCGAGAAGAATTCAGATGGAAAGAACTGAGCTTGCTCATGAGAATTACCATTCCATTGAAGCTATACGCACTCTGTGCATTCCTGTCTTGGGGAATCTGTGATTGGCAAACTGCTGTTGCCGAGTCGCCAGTGTATTCTCCGGAAGAAGTTTTGACCGAGACGCAATGGCAGGAAGTAGACACTGCGGTTGAAAAGGGACTCAAGTGGCTAGCCAGCCAACAGCAGCCAGATGGCTCCTTCCCGACGATGCCGCACTGCCAGCCGGGGGTAACCAGTTTGTGTGTGATGGCGTTTCTATCGCATGGCCATCTTCCCGGAGAAGGGGATTATGGCCAACATCTCGACCGGGCGATCGAATATATTTTGGCTCATCAAAAGCGCAGCGGACTCTTTGCCTTAGTGGCTCCTAGTGGCGACCAGTTATCGCGGAACATTGTTCACGACGTCGGTTACACGGTGCCCTACAATCACGCAATCGCTGGCCTAACCTTGTGCGAATCCTACGCCATGAACGGGACGTCGCGGGCCAAGGAGCTCGAGCCAGCAATCAAGCGGGCCCTGGAAGCCACACTTACTATGCAGAAATGGCCGAAGGAACACCCCGAGGATGAGGGTGGTTGGCGTTATCTCGACGACTACGATGATGACCGCGATTCCGATCTTTCGATCACAGGTTGGCAACTTATGTTTCTGCGGTCGGCGAAAAACGCTGGTTTTGACGTTTCGGAAGAACCCATCACCCGCGCAATTGGCTATGTGAAGCGGTGCTTTCGGCGCGATGTGAACAGCTTTTCCTACAAGAGCGGCCCCGAAGAACGGTGCTCTCGAGGGATGGCCGGGGCAGGAGTGTTGGCCCTGGCCCATGCCGGGTTGCACAACACACCCGAAGCCCGCATGGCGGGGCAGTGGATCCTCAAGAGCGGTTTCCACGAGTACAACGGCCTAGGCCTCCTGAGCGAGGGCAACCGCAACGATGATCGCTACCATTATGGTCTGTTGACCTGTTGCCAGGCGATGTACCAACTGGGGGGCGATTCGTGGAACGAGTTTTTTCCTCCCACGGTCGAGGCCCTGCTTTCGGGGCAGGATGAACAGGGGGCTTGGCAGCCCGAAAATTTCTTCCGCGATCAGCCCTTCGGCACGGTTTACACCTCAGCGATCGCCGTGATTGCGCTGGGATCGCCAAATCAACTTCTCCCGATTTTTCAGCGGTAGGAATGTCGGGTCGAACAGTTAAACGCAGAGAGGCGTAAAGTCGCGGAGACGCAAGGAAGTGCAGGAGGAGAATGCGGAATTCGGAGTGGAAGAAGGACTGGATTCCCGCCTGCGCGGGAACGACGGTATTCTCCCCAGCCCCCCCCTTTGCGACTCCGTGCCTTGGCGCCTTTGCGCTAAAAACCTACGGCAGCGACCAGATGATGACACCCGTCTTGGGGTCTTCGCGGCCTTCGAGCATCAATGGCCAGTAACGTTCAAAAACTGTTGGCTCGGGGCGGATACCGGTGAAGGGTTTAATCACGGGCCGGGAGTAGATCGAGCCGGGCATCCCTGGGCTTACCAAGGCCACATGCGCGGGGTTTCTGCCAGTGGGGGCAATCGTGGCCCCGGCTCCCGACTGGAAGCGAGGATGGAGCGGTGTGGGCACCGTGGACGACGATTGCAGGCGATAAAACGCCAGCGCGGCGTTGGAGCTCATGCCCTGGGACGTTTCTCGCCACCGGGCCAGAGGATCGTTCGCGGGGGCGTAACCTTGCCCGTTTACCCGACTGGAAAACAGACACGCCGCCACCGCACCGGCCAGGATCAACCCAATCAAACCCATCGGAATGTTTTTCATCGCACCAGCCCCCCAAAAAAGAGAAGGACACGCAGGCAGAAGAGAATATCCGCAACCGGCGTGCCACAAGGGCTTTACCGGATTACTTGCCAGACAAGGTGCCAGTCGAAGGTGTTGGTCCGTCACAAGTTAGGATACCAAGCCAGAAGCTAGCAAGCAATCGGGTGGGGATTCGAATCGCGGAAAGAGTGTCGCGGCGGGGAGACAGATTGGAGGATGAAGGATACAGGGGGGAGGGGGGAGGGATAATAAAAAAGTGTGGGGCCCCACGGGAGCCTGCCTTGACCTGTGGTTTTTGTTCGAGCTTTCGGGCTAGTGTGATCACCCTCCGGAG
>CALMBE010000679.1 GCA_937860165.1 uncultured Planctomycetaceae bacterium | reverse complement strand
CCACGCCGGAGTACCAGCGTGGGCATGGCACCCCAAAATAACGCTTTGACAATGCACTAGCGACTTTGCTTCCAGCCCCAATCGTGCTTGACTGCCAGCCAGGCGAGGGAGATGGCGGTTGCGAATAGCAGGAAGATTAAGGACCAACCAATCGACCAATGCAGACCGCGAGAGAACCAGGAGTCAATGATAATCGCAGGAAAGACAGAGGCCAAGGCCAGCACGGCGGCGTAGATGGGTTGCCTCACTAGGACAAACGCCGTGAGGGCCATGGTGTAAAACCAGGCGAATGCCAATCCGATGAAGAAGCCATCCTTGGGGCCCCCCAGTTGCCAACCTTCCAGTCCATTGGCAACCAGTAAGACTGTCCCAAAGGTGAGGGCCAACACGAGGAACCCCGTCACATATTTCACACCGAACCACAGGCACAAGTCCACGGGCCGGGAACGCCAAAATGTGTTGACACCGGGGGAATAGTCTTCGAGCAGGACACCGATTCCCGACACCAGGGCTACCAAGATCCCCACGCTGATGCTGACCGAAGCCAACATCATGCTCAAAGTCGAATGAATCCCGTCTTGCACTTGGATTTTATGCAGCAGGGGCACGAGGACGAGAATTCCTGCAATTGCAATGAGGGCCAGGGGCCCGGTTTCGCGGACTTGCTTCCAGGCAATCGCCCCGATTGGACTGCGGAAGGGGATCAAGTTACTTGGGGAGAGGTTGGATACTTTGTCGGGCGATTCCAGTCTGCCTTTTGGCTGGGGAACGACCCTGCCGAATCGATACAAATAGTTGGCGAGTAACAAGGCGTGGCAGAAAATTCCCCAACCAATCAACCAGGGATTCCCAGAGCCTATGCCACGAGACGGCCCCATGCCAACCATTGCCGGACCGCCGGGTAGACCGACTACGAGATGCTCCGCTGCCACTTCTACGGCTAAGTTTACTCTGTCCACGCCGTAGGCAAAGCCTCCCCAGACCAGGGCAATGACGAGGAACCCGACGGCTGCCGCTCGGATTTCATCGGAGCGGTTCACCCCGCCGAGGGTCATCCACAACAGCAGGCTGCAAGTCCCGAGAACTCCACTAACTGTTCTGGCCAGGAACCAGTTATCGAATCCCCAAGGCTTGCCGAATCCTTGGAAATGGAACTGAATCGCGTGAGTGACATCCGCACCATTCCACAGCACGAATGCCCATGTCAGACCGGTCAAGAGCGCGACAGGTACCGACACGGTAATCATTGCCACCAGGAGCTTCGCAAGTGCCGATTGCCAGGTAGGCGCGGGGAGCGCCTGCAGGAGTCTCATGGTACGCCGCGACTGTTCACCGGCAGATACCCCCACTCCCATAAATATCCCGGCCAGAAAAATGTAGACGAACAACACTACCGTTGCACTACCTAGATAAACATCTCTGATCACGTTATCTGCGATTACCAAACTTAACAGAAAAGCAGCCCCTCCCAACAGGCTCACGGTAAGGGCCGCTAGTTTCCAGCGCTGTTCGCACCATTCTTTCCAGAACAAGCTCAGCCAAATGGATTGCATTTCAAGGGTTCCTTATTCGCCACAAAAAACACAAAAAGGCACGAAAATAATTTCTTTGTGACTTTTTGTGCTTTTCGTGGCCATTCTCTTCACGACTGCTGGACTAACTCGGCGATAGGTTGCACTCGGTCTCTTTTCCCTGTGACATAGGCCTCAAAGATTTCATCGAGATTGAGATTCACCACCCGGTGTTCCACCCCTTCGCGGTGAAGGGCCTCAATCAACTTCGGGGCCTCCTCGACAATGATCGCCACTTCGTTGCCGTCGGGTTGTTGATCCAATATCTTCACCTCACCACTCAGGCTTCCCGCCGCTTCGCCGCTTAACACAATTTGCTTCACATCTCGTCGCAAATCCTCGGTCTCAGCGTGTCGCACGATCTGGCCATGATCGAGAATCGCCACCTCGTCGGCCACCGGTTCCACTTCGTACAACAGATGCGAACTGTAAAACACGGTCCGGCCTTCACCTTGCAAGTGCGTGATGAGATCGCGGTTGAATTGCTTGCGCATGATGGGGTCGAGGCCCAGCGCGGGATCGTCGAGAATCACCAGTTCGGGCCGATGCGCCAGGGCAAGCACTAATCCCAGCCGCACGTTTTGTCCCTTGGAGAGATGTTTTATTTTTGTCTGCAAAGGCACCTCAAAGTCATTTGCATACTTTAACGCGAGTTGGTGGTCCCACGTTGGATAGAAGGGTGCCATGAACCGCAGAATCTCCTCGCACCGCATCCAGCCGTACATGGTTTGATCCTCGGCCAAGTAGCCAACCCGCCGCCGCACCTCGACAGCGTGGATTGTGGGGTCGAGATTCAAAACACGAATCTCACCGGCATCGCGTTTTAGGAGCCCCATCATCAGACCAATGGCCGTCGTTTTGCCCGCTCCATTGCGACCCAAGAAAGCAAAAGTCTTCCCTTTCTCGACCTGCAAAGTCGTGCCGCGCAGCACTTCTTGCCGACGGAACGATTTGCAAACCCCGTGAAATTCGATGGCGAGCCCACCCCTAGCGAACTCAGTCATTTGGTCACCTCCACTTTGGTTTTTGATTTTGCTTCAACTTTAGATTGAGATAGTCGCAACACTTGCTCGAGGGCCGCAGAGAGAAGCTCGTGAAGATCGTCGGCATCGAGCCCCAGGGCGACCCCCTGCCGAGCCACTTGGCGAAGTTCCTCGGTGAGTCGTTTGCGATGGGCGGCCCTCGTCGCCCCAGCGGCGTCCTCAGCGACGAAGGTGCCTTGCCCGTGCCGCATCTCCAGCAGACCCTCGCGAACCATGCGCTCGTAGACGCGCAGTATCGTATTCTGATTGACGGCGAGCTCCCGGGCCAGTTCACGGACTGAGGGCAACCGGTCGCCACTAGTCAATTTTCCCGAGGCGCAGAGTGTAGCAATCTGCTCGGCAATTTGCGAGGAAATCGGGACCGCAGAACCTTTTTCAATTCGGATAAGCATAGTCGATGAGAATTACCTAGAGTGACTCCCGGACGCCCAACTGACTACAGTTATAGAACACTTGTCTCAGCGTGTCAAGAGGGTCCGCTGGGGCGGACCAAAAAATTGGAGACGCATCGCTATTCCGCGAGCGGCTCGTCTGAGAATAAATGCTGCTAGTCGGAATTGCAGAGGGGGAATTGCTGGCTCAGAACTCCCCACTACTAAGGAACTGTCCAGAAATTAGTGTAACAACTTATGCGACTCATGATCGCGGCGCGATGGTGTAGTTCCAGTCCCCGTGGAATTTGGCCGGTTGGAGTTGGATCGCGGCGAAGTCGTCGTGAGCGACCTTGACGCCCTTGGGATAGTTGCGGCGGTCGAGAGCCGCTTTGACCTTAAGCCCTTCGCGCGTGGTCGTGCGACCGATCAATTGCACGATGATTTCGAGTTCATCGAGCGGTTGTCCGCGCCAGTTGCGGGTGATGTGGCAGAATAGTCGATGCTCGATCTTGTTCCACTTGCTGGTTCCCGGCGGGAAATGGCACACATGGACTTTCAAGCCGGTCTCATCGGCGAACTCTTGCAGGGCGATTTTCCAAAGCTTGCACCGCGCGCTGTTGCTGCCTCCACCGTCGGCGGTGACGAGCAATTCTCGGGCGTCGGGGAACCGTTTGCGTCCCATCTTGCGCCACCATCGCTGGATCGTTTGGACGGCGAACGCGGCGGTGTCGTGGTCGACACCGACGCTGACCCAGGCTTCGTTGTTCGTCAGGTCGTACACGCCGTAGGGGATGGCCTTGCCCCGTTCGGGGTCCTGGAAGTCGTGGACGCGCACCTCTAGCGGGTCGCCGGCAGGGCGCCATTCGCAGCCGCCATTGCGGAAATTCCCGACCAATTCTTTCTTCTTCGTGTCCACGGAAATCACCGGTTGGCCGCGTCGCTGCAGCGCCTTGACGCGGCGATTGATGTACTCGAACTGCGCGTTGCGATCCGGATGGCTCGCTCCTTCGTGCGTCTTGCGATTGAACTGCCGCGAGTACTCGAGCTTCTCCTCGAGCAGCTTGGCGACGGTGTTGGGGCTCACTTCGTGGCCGTCCTCCTTAAGCGCCTCGGCGAGCTTGGCAGGGCTCTTCGACACCCACTTGAGCGGGCGTACGGGATCGCCCATCGTCGCCGGCTCGGCATGACGTTGCAGATCGGGCACCAGGGTCGGATCGCGTTCGCTCAGCGGCTTGGGGCCTCCGCCCTTGCGACGCACCCGGCCCTCGGGCAATGGCCCCTCGTCGAGGTCGTCCTCGCCTCGATTGATGGTCGAGCGGGCGAGCCCGGTGATCTCACTGACGACCACCAGGGCACCGTGACCAGCGGCCTGCACCTCGTTGGCGGCAAACAATCGCTGCTCCCGCTCATCGAGCTTGCAGCCCAACGTCTCCCAGCGCAATCTGATCCCATCCCGGTCGATCATGCTCAGCACGTACGACTGTTCGCGACGCGAGAGAATCCCCCGAGTCGATCCGTCGCACGCCCACGGATCACGATTCATTTATCGTTGAAGGTGTCCTAAGTTAGAACCGCTTCCCTAACCGTTTGCGTTCCCGGAAGCCGAGTGGAGCGAGGCTATCCGGGATCTTTACACTTCTGATAGGGGTAAAGACCCCGGATCTTCATGCTCCGACCTTCTTGCTTTGTCGTGCGATTCACGACTTCGGTGAAGACACCTCAGTCGATCGCACGAACACGGTCGGACCGCTCGTCCGGGGACGCAACGGAGAGGGTATTACTCCTGACTGCCAAAGTTAGCGCG
>CALMBE010000678.1 GCA_937860165.1 uncultured Planctomycetaceae bacterium | reverse complement strand
CGCTGAGCACTTTGCGAGCGAAAATCGATTACGGTTTTGTAGAAGCCATGACGGCCCAAGGCCATATTGGTGTTCAAGTTTGGATTAACCAAGGTATGTACGAGGACGAGTCCGATGGCTCTGATGCCCAAGAGGGTCAAGCACAGAAAAAGCCAAAGAGGTCGTATAAGAGGTAACGCCACCCGGGGCAATCGAGTCGTCTTTGGCGAATTCGGATTGCAGGCCATGGAGGGGGGGTGGATTAGTGCCCAAACGATCGAGGCTGGCCGTATCGCCGCACAGCAATATGTGCGCGGCGAAGGAAGGCTATACATCCGTATTTTTCCCCACAAGTCGATTACCTCGATTCCACTGGAAACGAGAATGGGTAAAGGCAAGGGGGAACCCGAGTTCTGGGCCGCCGTCGTGCGCCCGGGAACGATCCTGTATGAGGTGGCCGGGGTGAGCGAGGCGGCTGCGAGAATCTGCTTGGCACGCTTGGCCCACAAGATGCCAATCAAGGTCCGAATGGTGAAAAGGACTTAGAAAAGCTGAGGGCTGTGAGTCGAGAGTCGAGAGCCAGAGAAAATAGTCCAGAGTAATAGACAGAGTAATAGACAATGACCCACGCTAAAGAATTACGCGGAATGAGCGACGAGCAATTGAGTCTCACGCTTAAAGAAGCGATTGACAATTTATTTCGTTTCCGACTGCAAGCTCAGACGGATCGCCTCGATGCTCCCAGCGAACTGCGTAAGCAGCGTCGGTTGATTGCCCGAGTTAAGACCATTCAGTCCGAAAGAGCCGGCGGAGCCATGGTTTCCCGGTAAGGCGGAGCCATGGTTTCCCGGTAAAGAGTTTTCCCGATAGTCGTATCTCAACAAGTCGAATGGCCTACAGCCAAGAGCCGAGAAAATGCCTAAGAGACAGTTAGTGGGTGTCGTCACCAGTGACAAAATGAACAAGAGCCGACGGGTCGAGATCGACCGGCTCGTGCGGCACGCCAAGTACGGCAAGATTATTCATCGCCGGACGGTGTGCCATGTTCACGATGAACATAATGAATCGAGCGTCGGTGACACTGTGGAAATCATCGAGTGTCCTCCGGTGTCGAAACTAAAGCGTTGGAACTTGATGCGAATTGTCGCCAAGAATCAACAAGTCGATATTGCCGCGATGCGTGCCGCTGCCAAGGCAGAGCAAGCAGCAGCCAACAAGGAAATTAAATAGCCTGTTGGTTGTGCCAGAAAATAGCGTGATATACCCGTTCAGAATTTGTAGAGTTGCTTGAGGCCGTTGCCATGATCCAGATGCAGACCCGCCTTGCCGTCGCCGATAACACGGGCGCGAAGGAAGTGATGTGCTTCAAAGTGTTGGGGGGAAGCCGCCGACGCTTTGCCCATATTGGGGACGTTATCATTTGCAGCGTGAAAAGTGTGATTCCCGGTAGCGATGTTAAGAAAAAGGCAGTGGTCCGAGGGGTGATCGTGCGGGCCAAGTATCCCACACGTCGCGCCGATGGCAGCTATGTCCGCTTTGATTCGAACGCGGTGGTGTTGATCGACAAAGACAACAACCCGCGCGGAACCCGTATTTTTGGTGCCGTGGCCCGTGAGCTACGTGAGCGCAAGTTTATGAAAATTGTCAGTCTAGCCAGTGAGGTTGTGTAGCCATGCTGATCCGAGCTGGAGATACCGTCGAAGTCGTTACCGGGGCCGATCGGGGCACGCGCAGCCGCGTGATCCAAATTGATCGGGTCGCAGGTAAAGCTTTGGTCGAGAATGTGAATCGCGTCTACAAGCACGTCCGTCGCAGCCAGAAGCACCCCCAAGGGGGCCGGCTCAGCAAGGAAATGCCTGTGCAATTGTCCAACGTGATGTTCGTTTGCACTTCCTGTGGTGCGAAGAGTCGCCTCGGTGCCCGATTCAGCGACAAGGGTGCCAAGGAGCGATTCTGCAAAAAATGTAGTGCCGCCGTGGGTGAGATTTCTCCTCCTCACACCGGTCACGCCAAGAAATAAACCATGACCCAAGCGACCCACTGCTTCGCGTCCGAATTGAATAATCCGAGTTTAGTAAGTAGTTAACCGACAACCCAACCGATCAATCGTCCCATGACGCCCCGTCTACAAGAACGCTATGTAACAGAAGTCTTGCCCGGCTTGGCCCAAAAGCTCGGTCGGCAGAATCGTCACTCCCTCCCCAAGCTCGAAAAAATTGTGGTGAGCATGGGGGTTGGCAGCGCGATCTCCGACAAGAAGCATATGGAAGAAGCGGTCTCGGCCATGACCGAGATTACCGGCCAGAAACCATTGGTTTGCAAGGCCCGCAAGTCGGTGGCCGCTTTCCGATTGCGAGAAGGGCAGTCCATTGGCTGCAAGGTCACGTTGCGTGGCCGACGGATGTATGAATTTTTGGATCGTTTGATTTCCATCGTGTTGCCTCGCGTCCGCGACTTTCGGGGGTTGAATCCCAAGGCGTTTGACCATCGAGGCAATTACAGTTTGGGTCTCAACGAACAGTTAGTGTTTCCTGAACTCAATCCAGACAAGTACGCCCGGCCCCAGGGGATGAACATCGCCATTTGTTGCTCGACGAATTCCGATGACGAATCTCGGGAGCTGTTGGTAGGTTTTGGATTCCCATTCCGAACAGCAGAAGAAAAGAACCGTTAATTCCGGTGATGCAAACGCATTACCGTGAAACCCCAGGTAACCACCCCAAGGACAGCAACTCACGTGGCGAGTAAATCAAAAATAGCCAAGGCGGAACGCAAGCCGAAGTTTTCATCGCGAATCGAATCGCGGTGCAAACTTTGTGGCAGACCACGCGCGGTGTACCGTAAGTTCGGCATTTGCCGGATTTGCTTCCGCAAGTTGGCCGATCAAGGCTTGATTCCCGGCGTTAAGAAGGCGAGTTGGTAACAGAAGTGAACACACGGCAAAACAGTATTTCTATTCAGAGGATTATTACGCGATGATGACCGACCCCATTGCCGACATGCTCACCCGCATTCGCAATGCCGTTCGCATTGAACGGCCAGTCGTCGAAATGCCTCATTCCAAAGTGAAGCGGGGCGTCGCCGAAGTGCTCAAGCGCGAAGGCTACATTTGGGATTGGCACGAAGAAGAAGCCAAGACCAATCCAGGTACGCAATTGTGCATCGACTTGAAATATGGCCCCAATGGTGAGCGCGTGATCCGCCATATCAAACGGGTCAGCAAGCCTGGCCGGCGCGTGTACAGTCGTGCCGCCGATTTGCGTCCGATCCTCAATGGATTGGGGATTTCGATTATCAGCACCAGCCGGGGAGTGATTAGCGATCGCGAGGCGAGACAAAAGAATTTGGGTGGCGAAGTTTTGTGTGAATTGTGGTAACGAAGGTTAGAGGCTATTGGCTTTCGGCTGTCGGCAAACTTGAGGCCGATAGCCGATAGCCGATAGCCGACGGCCATTAGCTGAGAGCTTAAAAAAGATGTCACGAATCGGAAAAAAACCAGTTGCCATCCCCGCCGGGGTCAAAGTCGGTGTCTCCGCGCGCGAGGTCACCGTCGAAGGAAAGCTCGGTAAGTTGGTTTGGTCCCATCGCCCCGAGGTCGAGGTGACCGTCGAGGAAGGTGGCAAAGTATTGAACGTCACCAGCGACGGCAGTAGTCGCCTCACGCGTGCCTTGCACGGCCTAACTCGCGCCTTGATTCAGAATATGGTCGTGGGAGTTGCGGAAGGCTATCAGAAAAAGTTGGAGATTCATGGAGTCGGTTATCTGGCTGCCATTCAAGGAGATGTGCTCCAATTGCGTGTCGGCTTTGCCAACGAAATCCAAAAGAAAATTCCCGCAGGTTTGGATGTAACCTGTCCCGATCAGACCCATGTGGTCATCAAGGGAATCGACAAACAAAAAGTGGGCCAATTTGCTGCCGAGGTGCGAGCCGAGCGGAAACCTGAACCCTACAAAGGTAAGGGAATCCGGTACGACGGCGAACAGGTACGGCGCAAGGCTGGCAAGACGGCCAAATAGTTCACTTGTAGCAAAGTGAAAGTACTCAGAAAGTTAAGCGAGAAGTTCCATGGAACATAGCAAAGCAGTCGGCAAGCAACGACAGCGTCGGACTTATCGGGTCCGTAAACGTGTGCGAGGGACTCCCGAGCGTCCCCGGTTGTGCGTTACTCGGACATTGCGAAATATCTCCGCCCAACTGATCGACGACATTTCCGGCGTGACCTTGGTCAGTGCCTCGACCAGTGACAAGTCGCTGACGAAGCAAGTGAAGTACGGTGGGAATTGTTCCGCGGCGGAAGTAATCGGCAAGGTGATTGCCGAGCGTGCGACTGCCAAGGGAGTGGCCGACGTCTGCTTTGACCGTGGTTCTTGCAAGTACCACGGTCGAGTCGCCGCCTTGGCCAATGCCGCCCGAGCGGCAGGATTGCAGTTTTAGGTTGATGAAAAGAATTACAAGCGTTGCTTGGTTGAGTGTGTGGCAATAGAGCCGGAGCACTCGAACATCCAATATCCTTTAGTGGAGTTAACTTACCGTGGCTAGCGGATCTCGAAGCAGACAGAAGTCCTCCGACGGCGATGGTCCTCGCGCCGGCGAGCTCATGGAGAAGGTCGTCAAGATCAAGCGGTGTTCCGCTGTGGTCAAGGGGGGTCGTCGCTTTAGCTTTGCCGCCATGGTTGTTATTGGCGATGGCAAAGGCAAAGTTGGCTGGGGCTACGGCAAAGCCAATGAAGTCCCACCGAGCGTCGAGAAAGCCGTCAAGGAAGGGATGCGAAGTATGACCGCCGTGTCCCGGCAGGACTCGACCATCCCCCATGTTGTCAAAGGACGTTTCGGTGCAGCCCATGTGATTCTAGTTCCAGCTTCGCCCGGTACCGGTGTGATTGCTGGTTCGGCAGTGCGGGCGGTGTGCGAAGCGGCGGGGATTCACGATATCTTGACCAAATCCTTTGGTTCGACCAACCCGGTAACTCTGGTCAAGGCAACCATCGCCGCACTGAGCCAACTCCGGCCTCGCAACGAAGTAGAACGCTTACGCGGAGTAACCTTGTCATGATTCTCAACGATGTCCATCGTGGTATCAATAAAAATAAGAAACGCAAACGCGTGGGCCGGGGAC
>CALMBE010000677.1 GCA_937860165.1 uncultured Planctomycetaceae bacterium | reverse complement strand
CGAAGGAGACAAAGATTGTGATCAAATTAACGAAAATTGCCGTGTTTTGTTGGGCACTTTGTGCCGTTGCCACGCCTGCCATGGCTCAAGAGGCTGGAGCAGCCGGAGCATACGGTGGCATGAATTTTGGCTCCGCTTTTGGCGCGGGCTTGGTGATTATTGGTGCCGCACTAGGCATCGGACGCATCGGTGGCCAGGCCGTCGAGAGCATGTCCCGTCAGCCCGAAGCTGCTGGCAACATTCAGACCGCGATGATTATCTCGGCAGCTTTGATCGAGGGTGCTACCTTCTTCGCCCTGATTGTTTGTATGTTGTTCAATTACCCCAAATGAGTTGGCCATCCAGCGGAAGTATTTTGAGATAGGGTTCTGCGTATGAATGTTCGACGCATTGGAATTGTGGTGTTGGTTGGCCTGACACTGGTGGGTTTCGCGGCGAATGCGGACGACGTCGCTGCCCAGGAGCACGGAGGAGATCATGCCGCGACCGAAGTTGCCGAGCACGATGGCGGGGGCCCCAACCCCTTGGCCATCGATCCGGATCTGGCGATTTGGACCGGCGTGGTATTTCTGGTTCTGTTTGGCGTGCTGAGCAAGTTCGCTTGGCCGGCGATTTCGGCCGGCTTGCTGGAACGCGAGGATCGCATTGAGCGGAACCTTGCCGATGCAGCGGCCAAGCACGAAGAGGCCAAGCGGCTTCTGCTGGAGCATGAAGCCAAGCTGGCCAGCGCCGCTGACGAAGTTCGGGCCCTCATGGAAGAAGCCCGCCGCGATGCGGAGCACACCAAGAATCAGATCGTCACCGAAGCGAAACGCGCAGCAGACCAAGAGCGTGACCGAGCACTCCGAGACGTTGATCGGGCTACCGATGCGGCTATGAAAACGTTAGCGGAAACCAGTGCGAATATGGCTATCGAATTGGCTGGCAAAATAGTTCGTCAGAATATCACTGCCGAGCAACAAGCCCAGCTAATCCGGGAGGCCCTCGGTAGACTTCCCTCGATGAATCCCAGTCAGAACTAGATTTTTTTCCAAGCTAAGTGTGACCTAAGCTAAGTGTGATATGACCGACGGAAGCTTTATCCACGACCCTCAGCACGAATCGGTACTCGATGTCGATGTCGAGAAGCTCGCTTCGATCTATGGGAAGGCTGTGCTCAATGCGGCCGGTTCGCTTGAGGCCCAGCGGGGTGTGATGGAGGAGCTTTCGGCGATTCACTCCGAGATTTTGGTGGAATACCCAGACATGGAGAGAATCTTCGACTCGGCGTTAGTCTCCGAAGAGGAAAAAATGGGGATTATTGCTCGAGTTTTTGACGGGAATTTGTCACCCACTGCGATCAATTTTCTCAAGGTTTTGGCACAGCACAATCGCTTGGGTTTCTTGCGACACATCATCAGGTCGGCCAATGCTCTGTGGAGAGAACGCTGCGATCAGATATCGGTCAAGCTGGAACTCGCCCAGCAAGTCGATCAAGTTCTGCAACAAGAGATCATTACGATCCTTGCCAAGAACTTGGGGGGAGCTACCCCGATGGTATCAGTGAAGATCAATCCAGATCTCATCGGCGGCTTTATTGCCCGCGTAGGGGATCGTGTTTACGATGCTTCCATTCGCACGAGTCTGGAGCACACCCGACAATCGATGATTGCCAGTTCGATAGAATCGATCCAACGACAACCGCACAATTATCTACACTAGGTAGGTGCGGGGCCCCTGGGTCAACGCGCTACCTAACCTGAGAATTTTAAGTCAACATAAGCCTAAACTAAGAATCTGGGAGAGCTTCGATGAAGTTCAATAGCGACGAAATCGCTTCTGTCATTCAAAAGGAGATCGAACAGTTCTCCTCGCAAATCGATATTCGCGACGTGGGACGGGTGCTGGAAGTCGGCGATGGTATTGCCCAAGTCTACGGCTTGGCCGACGTGATGGCGGGCGAAATGGTCGAATTCGCTAGTGGTGTGACAGGGCAGGCCTTCAATCTGGAAGAGAACTCCGTGGGTGTGATCATCCTGGGGGACTATTTGCAAATCAACGAAGGAGAGGAAGTCCGCAGCACGGGAAAACTCCTCAGCGTGCCGGTGGGAGATGCCCTTCTGGGCCGCGTAGTCGATCCGCTCGGGAACCCCTTGGATGGCAAGGGTCCGATTGTCACCAGCAAACGACGCGAAGTAGAAATGATCGCCACGGGTGTTTCGCAGCGCAAGCCGGTAACCGAGCCCCTCCAGACCGGGGTCAAGGCGATTGACGCCATGACACCGATTGGCCGAGGCCAACGCGAGCTCATCATCGGTGACCGCAAGACCGGTAAAACAGCCATTGCCCTCGACGCGATCATCAACCAACGCGATTCCGGGGTGAAATGTTTTTACGTGGCCATTGGTCAAAAAGAATCGACCGTGGCGGGTGTGATCGAAAAGCTCCGAGAATCGGGTGCCATGGATTACACGACCGTCATCGTCGCCGGTGCCAGCGTAGCTGCTCCATTGCAGTATGTCGCTCCTTATTCTGGGACCGCGATGGCCGAGGAGTATATGTTCAACGGTGGTCATGCCCTGATCGTGTACGACGATCTGAGCAAGCAGGCCGTAGCCTATCGTGAATTGTCGCTTTTGATGCGGCGTCCGCCGGGCCGCGAAGCCTTTCCGGGTGACGTGTTCTATTGCCACAGCCGACTCTTGGAACGTTCCGCCAAGCTCTCCGACGCATTGGGGGGTGGTTCGATCACTTCCCTGCCGATTATCGAAACGCTCGAAGGAGAAGTCTCGGCATACATTCCCACGAACGTGATTTCGATCACCGACGGTCAGATTTACTTGCAGCCGGACTTGTTCTTCGCGGGTGTGAAGCCTGCCATGAACGCCGGTATCTCGGTGTCGCGCGTGGGTGGTGCCGCTCAAATCAAGGCGATGAAGAAAGTCGCTGGTGGTTTGCGTTTGGACCTGGCCTCGTTCCGGGAGCTTGAGGCTTTTGCCCAGTTGGGCACGGAACTCGATCCCGCCACCCAAGCGAGATTGGATCGTGGTTATCGTATGGTCGAGCTTTTGAAGCAGGGCCAGTACAAGCCACTTAACATTGTCGATCAAGTGCTAGTGATCTTTGCCGGTACCCGTGGTTACCTCGATAAAATTCCAGTGGAACGCGTGCAAGAGTGGGAAAAGAAGTTTCTCACGTTCATGACCGACCAAAAGCCTGAAGTCCGCGATGAGTTGGCTGCCAAGAAAGACTTGGACGATGCCCTGGTAGCGAAGATCAAGGCCGCACTCGATGAATTCGGCACCCAGTTTCATCCCGCCAGCGAGACGAAGTTGGTGAAATAGTGTGAGGCCCAGCGATCCGTCGGATCGCGGCTATTTTTTGTTGAAATTCCTGAACCCCGAACCCTGACACCTGAACCCCCCGCATGGCCAATCCTAGAGAGCTCGACAAGCGTCGGAAATCGGTTCGCAACATCCGCAAGATCACGCGGACGATGGAACTGATTGCCACTGCGCGATTCAAGAAAGCGATGGATCGGGCGGCGGCGGCCACGGCCTACACGAATCGTATCACGCAACTTGTCTCGGATCTCACCAAGACGGGGCTTGAAGTCAGCCATCCGCTGCTTGAAAAACGCGAAAAGATTGAGCGTGTCGTCCTCTTGGTGTTGACCGCCAACCGGGGACTTTGCGGTGGATACAATGGGAATCTGACTCGTGCCGGGCTAGAGCGTTGGGAACTGTTGCAGCGCGAAGTGCCTCACGCACGCTTGGAGGTTTCCGGCAAGCGCGGCATCAGCGGCCTCAAGTTCCGAGGCCACGAACCTCAACTCAGCTACACGCATTTTGAAGATCGGCCTTCGTTCCCCGAAGTGGAATTGATCGCAGATCGCTATCTCAACGAATATTCCACCGGGGCGATTGATCGGCTTGACGTGGTTTACACTAAGTTTGAAAGTATGTCTCGGCAAAAAGTAGCCGTGGAAACCCTGTTGCCGCTAGGTTCCCTGGGCGACTCCCCGGCGAGCAGTTCCTCGGCCGCGGGTCCAGTCTACGAATTTCTTCCGTCGCCCGAGAGCATTTTGGAAGAGGTCGTGCCGACGAGTTTCAAGGTGAAACTCTTCAAGTGTTTTCTCGATGCGGCCGTGAGTGAGCAGATAGCTCGTATGGTCGCCATGAAGGGTGCCACCGAGAATGCGGGCGACTTGATCAAGAGTCTCAGCATGCAATACAACCGCGCCCGACAAGGCCGAATTACCTCCGAGTTGATGGACCTCATCGGAGGGGTCGAAGCCCTGAAATAGTGTCTGTTACCATTTTTTTTGTACTTGAAAAGTGAATAGTGGCGATCCCTGTATC
>CALMBE010000676.1 GCA_937860165.1 uncultured Planctomycetaceae bacterium | reverse complement strand
GGCACCCATTTGCATGTCTTCTTCTGCTTCGTATTGGCGGCCCGATCTGAGGCGCGTTAACGCACGGAAGTAATACACCCTGGGGTCGCGTGAACCAGCGCCGAGCACATTTGAAAATAGCATCTCCGCCTTGTCGGAATCCCCGGCGAAAAATGCGTGAACACCGCGACCATAGGCTGCCGAGAGCTCCGAATTCTCCTGCCCTCGAGCCGCAGTCCCTCCTTCGATCCCCACGAGGCAAACAGCACTCAGAATCAGCAGCCGACAACAACTCACCAGAATGCCGCTGCAAAAGGGAACTGAATAATTCATCCGAAGGACTCCCAACAAGAAAAAGATATGCATGGATCACAGGGCGAAGAACAACCGCTCAACACGCTCTCGAGGACGCTAGGCCATCCTGTTGCTGTCGAGGAAAGTGAGTCGCCTCCAGCGACCAAGCCATTCCTTTCATTGTATCTAGGGCAAATGCCGATCCAAGCGGCGATTTCAGATCTCACGCCGAGATTTTGCCGGTAGTAACGATCTTTCCGCGGAAACCTAGCGATTGATCGCGTCGCGCCCCCCTGTCAGGTCTTATCACCAAGGCCTCGCAAACTCTCGATTTTGGCTTTATTCTGCTCAAACTCGGACTGCTCCTGGAATGGTAGTTTCTCTTGGATGAAATCGAGTTCTTGGGCTCGATCCCAGGCCTTAATGCAAGCCTGATTATTGCCGGCAAGCAAATTAGCAACTGCCAGGTGATAAAACTTGACCGGATCGCGGCTCAACGAGGTCGCCAGAGTCAGGTCAGCGACCGCCTCATCATAGTGCTTCCGGGCAATCCGCACCAAAGCACGCGTATCGAGGATATCTTCCACAGGCCCATAGATCTCGAGTGCTTTGTTAATTAGCTCCTCGGATTCCTCCATTCGTTCGTTATTCAAAATGAGGATATATCCCAGATTATTCATAGCGGCTGCACGCATCATGCGAGGCAAGTCATCCCGCTTAAGAACGGCATCGTAATTTTCGATGGCTTCCGCATATTTGCCTTCGAGTTCCCGAATTTCAGCTTGAATGAGCATGCGTCGAATCGAATCAGGATCGTCGCGATGCGCGGCTGCGGCCATTTCGTCGATTTCGGCATCGTACTTGTCGCCAAATTCCGGGCGCCGCGACCGGAGCATGGAGGCGGCGATTTGCAGCACGTCGTCCATCTTCGTGGGAAATACCTGTTTCATAATCGACATTGCCTTTTCGACATCGCCGTTCATCGCCAGATACTGACAATACTCCAAACCTGCCGAAGAGTCGCGCTGTACATAATAAGGATACAGCTTATTTGCGAGATCATGCTGCGAGTTTTGCGCGGCCAATCGAGCGACATTCAACACAGCAGCAAGTTGCTGTTCACTGAGCGCACCAGCGAGATTCGGAAGCATGCGCTCGAGAATTTTTTGAAGTCCCGACTGATCCCCTTTTTCAGCAACCAGCTTAATGGTCAGAGGCAGATATTGGCTGTTCTTGGGATTGATGTCGCGAAGTTTCTCGAGACGGTTGGCAGCGGTGGCGAATTCGCCTTGCTCGATCAATAGCTCGACGAACGATGCTAAGACTTCCTCGTCATCGCCGTACTTGGTAATCGCGTTAACCATGAGCTCTTTGCCGCGCTCCCAGTTATCCGATTTACTGAGCAAGCGCGCCAGAGCCATCACACCTGGTTTGCTGATTGTGCCCGCGCGATCCATATCCGAGAGAATCGAGATTGCTTTGAGTTGGAACTCGGGCTCCGGCCGAACGGAGAGTATTTGGGCCAACAGGGCTAGTTCCGCAGGCGACAAATCTTTGCTCTCTCGGGAATTCCGCAAGAGTTTTTCTGCCTTTAAGAAGTCTTGGAAGTCCCCCGTGGAAACCAGTAATTGCACCGCCTGCTCGCGGGCCCACATCGCATTGGGGTCCGAGATGGGTAGGGTGCCCTCATTCACTTGGCGGAGAATCTGATTGAGATAAGGATGAACTCGACTGGCAGGCACCTTGCCGGCCCGCGCCCAAAGTAAATAAAATTCCGCCATTCGACGCGAGACATCCGCCACGTCCATCCGGAGTCCAAACGCCGCTTGATAGATCTTCTCGGCTGCCTGCCAATCCCCAGTCAGTTCGTACTTCTTGGCAGTCATCAGGGTCAGAGAGTCCCCTTCGATGGAAAGCATTGCCCGACGGAGAGAGTCTTCTATCTGGCCGATATCCTTAAGCTGGGCATAGGTCCCAATCAATTGTAGCCACATGTCAGCATCGGTCGGGGTCAACAGCGAGGCTCGTTCCATCGCCTCGGCTGCCGCATCAAGGTGTTCCGTCTGGCTCGCGATTCGGGAGAACCAAATTTGCGTGGTGGCATTTGTGGACTCAAGTTCCGCCAACTTCTTGGCTGCTTCATGGCCCGCTTCTAATTCTCCTGTCTGAATCAGAATCTCGGCCTCGGCCCTCCCCAGCACTTGCTGGCGGACCGCCTCGGGGAGCAAATCGAGCTTTTTGCGAGCTTCGACAAGATTACCGCTTTGACCGAGTAGCTTCACGTGCAATGCCAAGGCATTAATATTGGCGGGCCCATATTTCAGTGCCTCCTCCAAATGCTCCATGGCTATTGACGTGTCTTCCTGTAAAACCAAAAGTACTTGGCCGTACAGGATGTGGGCTTCGTGCCATTGAGGGCGATCCTTAAGCAGCTCGTCTAACTTCCCACGCATCCTGACGAGCTCCTCACGCGGTACCTTCTGCTGGGCATATTCCAGCATCGTACGTCGAACGGCGCAGAGGACTAAGTTCCCATCATTCACATCGCCAACCAAATCCAGAATCAGTTTTTCGGCTGCGTGCATCTCGTCGATGTTCTGTTCACCAAAAGCCAGTTCGAACAAGTGCGTCCGGATCGGCAAGCTGTCTGGAATCAACTCGATGGCCTGCTTCCAGTAAGTTCGCGCCTCGTCATTTTTGCGAAGTTGTTCGAACTGAGTGGCAATGCTGGCCAGCACTTGGACCTGCTCTTCCTTGGACCACTGATCGATATCCTGTGCCAATTCGGGGAGGCGAGCTTCTAGGTTCTCATCCTTACTTACCCTCAGAATCGTGGCACGGGTAATTCGGGCACGGGCACTATCGCCGAATCGCTCGACAAGTTTGTCCAGCAGGGCCATTGCGTCGTCGGCCCCCTTCTCAGGATTGGAGAGCAGAAAAGCAATTGCTGCGTAGCGTACGTTGATGTCATCCTTGTCTAAAGCACTTGCCTCGCGTATCAAGACCTCTGCTTCGGCAAATTTGTCTCTCCGCATCATGACGTTGGCTTGAAGTATCTTGTGGCGGGCAGCGCTCAGGCCACCCTCGGTGGCGACTTTCTCTACCATCGCATCGATTAGCCCCCAATCCTGTTCGGCCACTGGCTTAGCAGCCATTGCTTCGATAGCCTGCTCAAAATTAACGGTCGCGTCCTGCTCTCCCGGCCGATACTGTTTGCGAAGTGCTGCCAAAGCGCGAATCGCGGGTTCAAAGTTTGGCGCTTTGGCCAACAGTTCTTCATAAGCTTGAATCGCCAGGTCTGGTTTTCCTTGTTTTTCGTAACACGTAGCTAGCAGCGCACCCGCCATGGCCTGTTGTTGCGGGAAATCCAGCAGCGTCGGACGCACAGCTTCCAACGCCTTAGCCGCTTCAGTCCACTTTTGCTGCTGCCACAATATCCGGGCCCGAGTGAATGCAGCGAATGGTTCCAATCGCGGATTTTTCGATTTCAAGAGCTTGGCGAGAACTTTCTCCACTCCCGCGAAGTCCTTTGTCTGCAAGAGAATGTCAAGCTTCGAGGGAGCAAACACAAATTCCTGATTGGCACCCATCTTGGCCGAGCCCAGGTCGAGCGTTGCCAATGCCTCATCATACTTTTCTTGCTGCGTGAAAGTGCGGGCAAGCATCTCGTACAAGTTCGCCCTGTCGGGATGCTTGTCGATCGCGGAAGAAAAGATTTTCTCAGCCTCGGCAAAGTTTTTATCTTCCAGGGCGATTGAACCTTTTTGCTGCAAGACCTCGACGTTCTCTGGATCGAGTTCATAGGCCTTGGCCAGCGCTACAAGCGATTCTTCCTTGTCATCGGTCGTCCGCAAAAAAACGGAACGGGTCAAAAACGCGTCCGCGGACTTGGGATTCTCCACCACCATCTGATCGATTACACGTCGCGCGAGGTTCTCGTTCTTGTCGCGCTCGAGCACCAAGCTGGCCAACAGCATGTAAACTTCCGGGCGATCCTTGGCGGTCGCCTTCGCCGAATCAAATTTATCCGTTTTGACGTCAAGCCCAACCAACCGATTGCACAAGTCGATCGCGGGTTTGCTCCCTTTGACTTTGTACGTCGCTTGCGCCTGCATCGAAAGTAATTCCGAATTGTCGGGCTGATCGCTGAGCAATTCTTCGAGGTGCCCCAAGGCGTCTTGGGGCCGCGATGGCAGAATCAACTTGGTCAATTCGAGGCGCAACTTAGGATCGCCCGTGCGACGCACGGTTTCAGTCAAGACTCCATAGGCGGCCTGTTGTTGTTCCAGCTTGGAAGTGGAATCCTTCAAGATATCGAGGCCGATATTGGCGAGCTCCACGCGTGGTTCTGTTTCATCACTACGAAACTGAACGTACTTCAGCAGCAGATCAAAAGCCTCCTGAGTCTTACCCTCCTTGATGGCTACTTGCGAACCTTCTCGAAACCAAGTTGCCTTGCGATTGACCTGCCAGCGCCAGAGGAAATAGCCAGCAATCAAAGTGACAAAACTTGCCAGAAACAAACTCGCCAGCAAGCGGTAGTTGACGCGATACCTTTGCATAGATGCCTACAATCACTCAGTGTTCTAAGTTCAAACGAAATGTACTCAGCGGGTTGTCCCACGGATCGCGGAGCCACCAATTTTTGGGGTTCCAAAATACCGCGGTCTTGACCTTGCGAAAACTGTCACCGAGACCGCTCGTCCGGAAAGCCCTCGGGTGTTTCACCTTGGGGAAATCGCCGAGGGACCCTACCTGGGCAAAGCCAGCCGGGCACAGCCTGCTTGTCGAAGCCTGGCGGTTCGTCGAGGTTAGCGGCAATAGCCGTCTGGATCTCAAACCAACCGCAGCAACCCGATATCTCGCGGGTGGTTACGACAATTTTCAGACTTCATCCTATCCCTAGGGGGCAGGCTGTCAACGATGAGATTTCGTAGCCCGAACTCTTTATTCCCTACACTTACCCTGTTCCCTAGGACTCTCGGAGGAATCGTAGGAAATTGGGCAATTTTGTGGACACTTTTTGGGGATGCGCGGACAAGGCCTTGCGCGGCTCAGGCGGTGCCCAATACCCCAGGTCATGCCGGGAGGATCGCGAGAGAGGATTCCAGATTGACGATTAGGAATCTGCGAGCGCAGAAAAAAAGCCAGCCACCTGACGGAGCCTCCCTGCAGGTGACTGGCTGAGCGTGCGCGAATCCCTTCACGCGACGAAGTGTGTGCTGGAACTTCTGTAAGTTCAATAGGGCCCGATTGTAGGTGGCTTGTCCCTCAAGAAGTCTCGTGGGCCGCGGACCGTATAGTAGGGGTAAGCTGTTTGGCCAGTTGGTGGGCCGGGATTGAAATTCGGCGTCTCGGGATATCCCCCGGCGTGTGGACACAAGCCACTGGCGATGGCACCGGCAAACCCTCCGCCGCGGCAGTTATTGCAACCTGCTCCACCGCAGAATCGGCAGCCCGAACCCTGTCCTCCTGCACCCATGCCACCTCGATCCATCCGGCAGGTTCCGTCGCTGCACCCATCCGCACCAAAGCAACCATTGGCACAATCACCCATGTCGGAGCAGCAACCTTCGCAGCAACTAGCACTACAGCAGGGATCCGCGCAGGTATCGCAACCGCAGGCCGGGTCGCAGCCGCAGGAAGCATCGCAACCACAAGCCGGATCACAACCGCAGGAAGCATCGCAGCCGCAAGCCGGATCGCAGCCGCAAGATGCGTCGCAATCGTGTGAACACTGCTTTGTAAAACAACTGAAGGGTCGCATCATCGCTGGCCGCGGGGCGCGCTGCGAAGTGGTGACACCACACGCCTGCCCGCCGCAACCACGTCCCATCATCCGGCCACTGGTACAGCCGGTAGTTACCATGGAGACCACGGCAACGAGAAGCAAGATTTGTCTCATTAGATTTCCCCCTGAAAGCAGATGCGAAGTCGCTCGTAATTTGTAGTTATTGATTGCGACGGCAAGCCAATCCTCGACGTCGTAGCGGGTGGCACGCGCAGGGCGCACCGTGATGAGCAATCTTCGTAAAATTGGTATCGACGGAAGAATCGTCAAAATCCAACAAATCGGCAGGGCTCACTTGGAGATGCTAGCACGGCGACTGGAGGCGATCCCCTGGGCTACTAACCCAGGGCCGATCAGTTTTCGGTTTGGCTTAGCTGTCATTCCCGCGCAGAGCTTGCCCGAGATCGGCGTGATCCCCATGACAATTTGAAAAACTGATTGGCCCGGGTGCTAGCCGGACGATCTTGGAGCCTTCCGAAGAATCTGCTAGAACACCGCTCTCTCTCCGCTGTGCCGGTAAATTGGTCAAGGATGATCCATGTCGAGTATTGCGCGCGTTGCCCGAATCTCCCTGAGGCACCGTTTTACGGTTGCCGTGACGCTCGTCACTTCGCTGGGAATTGCCGTCTTGTGGGCCGCTAATTTCTCGGTGTTAATGCCGGTCGTCGATGGAGTGATGCATGGCAAGTCGATGCCCGACCTGCTGGCAGAATGGATCGTCACTGCCGACACGCGCATCGCGGAACTCGATACCCAAATCATTCAGACTCAAGAGGCCTCCGAGAAAACAGCCGCAGGTCCTGACAAGAAGTTACTGACGACACTCCATGGCGAAAAGTCTGGCCAAGTCCGCTTGCGCGAGAGTCTCCTCTGGGCCCAACCAATTGTCGATAAACAACTCCCCGAGACTCCCTTTGGCACCCTGATGTTTATCTGCCTGATCTTGGTCGGCAGTACGATCCTTAAAGGCATCTTGCGAATCATCAATAGCTTGCTGGTCGCCAAACTGGGCAATCTCACCGTGCTCGAGCTCCGCAAGGAATTCTATCGGCGCACCATGCAACTCGATCTGGGGACGCTTCGTCAGACCACCAATGGCGATTTGATGACACGCTTCACGGCGGACATGGAATGGCTCGGGTCGGCAATGCAGGTCCTCTTCGGCATGGCGATCTGCGAACCCTTGAAGATGCTCGCCTGCCTAGTGGGGGCTGCATACATCAGTTGGCAACTCTTGCTGATTACCGCGATCGCCGCTCCCCCGGCGGCCTATGCCATCCATTGGTTGAGTAAATCACTCAAGCGCGCCAATACTCGGGCATTACGCGAGCTCTCCACCGTTTACGACCACTTAGAAGAAACCTTCGACGGCATCAAGGTGGTTAAGGCGTTCACAATGGAATCCCACGAGCGCAGTCGGTTTCATCGGATTTCGCGCCAGTATTATCGCCGCTCGATGAGAATCGCGTTCTATGATTCGCTTATCAGCCCACTCACGGAAGCGATTGGGCTAGCGATTATCATCGGTGTCGTGGCGGTCGGAGGGTATCTGGTTCTCAACCAGCAGACACACATTTTTGGATTGCAAATTAGCGAGCACCCCTTGTCCCACGGTTGGCTCACCGCTTTCTATGCCATGCTGGTTGGCATCATCGAACCGTTCCGCAGGATTTCCAGTGTGCTGAATTTTCTGCAGCGAGGCACCGCAGCCAGCGAACGTGTCTTCGAGCTCCTGGATCGCACCACTCAGGTGAAAGACCCCGAGCAACCCCTCAAACTACCTGCTCGATTA
>CALMBE010000675.1 GCA_937860165.1 uncultured Planctomycetaceae bacterium | reverse complement strand
ATTCTGCCCGAGCGTTTCCAACTTATTCAGAAAACTGTTATACCAGCGGACGGCCTGCTCCGCAGAGCGGTTCTCAGACCACCACAGATAAGCATCTTCGAGTTGCTCTTCGGCACGCTCACTAAGGACTACTCGTAGCTTCATGTCGTGCGAGGGATATTAAACTTCGCGCGCAAGCGGGCATCGACTTCTTCGAGAGGCTTGCCGCGGCCGGCCTCGAGATCGGCTATTCCTAACGCCACGTCTTGCCAGATAGCTTCACGGTCTTCAAGGGCGCGCATCGCCTCGCGCAGAACATCCTCCTCTGAAGTGTACTTGCCGAGAGAGAAATGCTTATCGACCAGTGATTTCAAATCGGGTGGAAATGCGTAAGACATTAGAAATCAACCTCCGCTAGGAAGTATACCCACATTGGTAGTGGTCGTCAAAAAAACCTCCGCCCGGAGTGGTTTACTCCGAGCGGTGGTTGCATGTAAATCGATGGAAAATCTACCGTAGTATCTTACAAGTGTCGCCGCGTGCTGAGAGCTATTAGCCCCGCACTCGACAGCAACCACGTCGCAGGTTCGGGAACACCTACATAGCGAACGGTCAGAAATACGTTGGATTCTACAACCCCAGATCCTGTGCCGGTGAAAAGATTGGCAGCAGTAAATTCCGGACCAGTTGTAAACCAAGCTGGAATATCTCCAGCGTCAAATGAACCTGTTGCCAAGGCTACGCCACCCGTGAAAGTACCTAAAATCGGGATTTGCACCGAAGGGAACGAGTCCTGGGTTATCTACATAGGTAGAAGGGTAAGTGCCACCGATAACACCAACATCGAATGTGATGTCAGAAAAACTATCTCCTTGCACCGTTTCTAGTCGCAGCCCCATAACGCCACTTTCTTCTACTTCAAATCCAGCGGGAGTGAGAAAGCCTGTCGCGGGATTGAAATTCAGTGAACTAGCGTCGAACTCCATGACAATTGCGGCAAAGCCGCGACGATCCGCCTTGGCAACGGCGGTCCATGTACCGCCGGAATTGAAGTTGGCCGGGTTGTTGAATTCGAGGTTCAGACTGAACCAAGCATTGTCAGCCTGGGCTGCTTGAAGAAGCGCACATGCTGCGATGAGCATGGCAAACAGAAGGGATGACCGTCTCATTAGCGACTCTCCTATAATAGAAAAAAATCCAATTGCCCCCTGCTCGCGTATCAGAGACGACTCCGCCCAAGGCGTTGGTCGTCAGTGACCCCGAGTAGGCTGTAGGATACCCGATATTTTTCCCCCAGGTCAAATCTTTTTCTCAGTTTCCGAGAAAGTTCACGGAATGGATCAATTCTGTCGCAACTCTTAAAGTGCTATGTTGCAGGCAATCGCATGCTATTACTGTAATGGGATAGGAACTTGCAAGCGATTGCTGGTCAACTTCACTCGTTCGCACTCGCGCTACTCCATGCCCCACCTCATTCATGCCCCTGGTCCTGCTACTGGATTGTTGGGGTTGTCGGTTGCCCGGCGTTTCTCGGCTAGCCCGATTAAATTTCTCACCGACATGCACGACGAGTATGGTCCGATCGTGCATCTGCGATTTGGTCCACAGCATCTCATCTTGGCCTTCGCACCCGAAGCGATTCAAGAAGTCTTAGTCACCCAAAATAAATCGTTTCCTAAGCAGCAGCAGAATCTCCGCGCCGTGCGGCAGATCGATGGCAACGGGCTGATCACGACCGAAGGAGACTTCTGGTTGCGCCAGCGGCGGCTCGTGCAGAAAGGTTTCAGCACGGACCACCTGGAGCGCTATGCGGATATCACCGTCCGCCGCACTCAGCAGTTGCTTGATCGTTGGCCGACGGTGGGCGAAGTCGAAATCTGCGCTGAAATGACTTGCCTGACTTTGGAAACCATCGCCGAGATGATGTTCGAAGTCGATATGGCTGCCGATGCCCGCGAGCTGGCCGAACAGGTGGAATATCTCTCGGAGCGGCTTGTCGTAGAATTTGGCAGTTTGGTTCCGCTCCCGGATTGGTTGCCCATTGAATCCAAACGCCGCAAGCGACGCGCACTGCGGGCGCTGCATGAGATGATTCGTCGCGTGGTTAGCAATCGCCGACGAAGCGGGGAAGATCGAGGGGACATGCTGTCGATGTTGTTGCAGGCCGTCGACACCGAAGGGGACGGGGGAAAAATGACCGACGCCCAAGTGTGCGATGAGATCACCACCTTGTTTGTAGCGGGGTACGACACCACCGCCTCGGGGCTCGCGTGGACCTGGTATCTGTTGGCCCAGCACCCGGATATTGCAGAGGCCGCTCGATGCGAGGCCAAGGAAGTGCTGGGTGACTGTCCGGCAAGTCTTGCCGACTTTGAGCGCCTCCCCACCATTCGACAAATCGTCCTAGAATCGCTGCGACTCTATCCACCCGCCTGGCTGCTCATGCTGCGCGAAGCGAACTGCGACACCGAGTTGCTGGGATTCCGCGTTCCCCGGAAGAGTTGGATCTATTTGGTGCCGTGGGTCACCCAGCGCAGCCCGTTGTGGTTTGCCGATCCGCTGCGTTTCGATCCAGCGCGATTTGCCACGCATCGGTTGGCGGAGATTCCGGCCCACGCCTATTTTCCCTTCGGAGCCGGCCCGCATCGCTGCATCGGCGAACGGTTGGCCCTTTTGGAGATGACGCTCATTGTGGCGATGATGTCAAGAAGCTGTCGTTTCTTGCTGTCAGCAGGGCAGGGCCCCGTGGAGGTCGAACCCCATACGGCGATTCGACCCAGGGGTGGGTTGAGACTGAGAGTGGAGAAAATTTGGGGGGTGGCTAGTGGCTGGGTGTAGGCCGGAACTGCGGAATACCTTGTTCCGGCCTACTTTCTTCACATCATCAAT
>CALMBE010000674.1 GCA_937860165.1 uncultured Planctomycetaceae bacterium | reverse complement strand
CCATGCTTGTTCGGCGATTCACATGCCCACGCCGGAGTACCAGCGTGAGCATGGCACCCTAAAATCAAGCTGTGACAAAGCACTAGACTGCACACAGACTAACCTGTTCACCAAAGTCTGCGAAGGGCGAGAGTACCGCTACCAGAAAGTTCAGCGGTGAACCCAGTCGGAAAGTTGACCCAAGTTACCCAAGTCCATGCGCACTAGGGCATCGTGCGGACACGCACGCTGACAGGCCGGGCCCCCTTGCTGGTCGGCACACAAGTCGCATTTGGTCGCCTTGTGAATCGGCTGCTGCGTGAGTTGATCGATCAGGATGGCCCCGCTCGGGTCCCGGACCTCGACCATGCGGATATTGTCGTAAGGGCAACTGTTGGCACACGTGCTGCAACCGATGCAGGTGAGGTCATTGATCCGCACGATCCCAGTGGCCGAGTCACGGTGAATCGCCCCCGTGGGACAGCCGATCATGCACACGGGATCGGCACAGTGCATGCAGGCGTGGGCGATCATGAAGGGGCCTTGCCGTACACCACTCCGCACGAAGCGGGGATTGTTATCGTGCGTCGCGGCGCAAGCCCGCACACAATCATCGCACCGTGTACACCGATCCAGATCGATCACCATCGCTTGCTGACCGTTCACCAGTCGTCGTTCGACGAGGAATTCTAACAACGGCGTTTCGAGGCGTGCCTGTTGCCCCCCCAAGGGTTCCTCGCGACTGTGACAATGTTCGCGCGTGCAGGCGACGGCATGTTTGGCGGCTACCTTGGCCAGTGCTTCCCGCGAGAAGTGCGGGAAGACATGGGCTTCGAGCGCTGCTTGGGGAATTCGCAATACATCGACATATCCCAGTGCTCGCAGTGAATGACTCAGTCTCACCCGCTCTGCCGCACTACTAGAGCGAACCGATTCGGACAAGCCAAACACTTGCCCCTTTCCCAGATACGCCACCGTGCGATGCCCATCGCCATACCGTTCGCTCAGCCGGGCAAATCCCGAACGCACGAGCAATATCCCGTCACTGGCCGAACCTTCCTCGGCAATCAGCGGTTCCGTTAACACCGACTCGGGACGCATCCGCCGAGTGTCGTCAATCTTGGCCTGCCAATCGAAATTGCCGTAAGTTTCAAACTCCGTCGCCGTCGCCACGGCTTCGAGCGATTCGCTGGAGAGCAGCGCCAAGAGCGGCGTCTCGCGCAAATGGACTCGGAGGCTATTTTCTCGGTACAGCGACTCGATGTGGTGCCGCAGCACCTCGGTTCGCTTCATCATGTCGCGCAAACCTTGCCAACGGATTTCCAGCAGCCACGCCTCGCCTTGCGAGACCACCGTCGCCGTGCGCGGACTTCGCGTGAGGGCTGCCAGTTCCCCAAATACTTCGCCCGGTTTGAGCGTTGCCGTTCGCGCTTCGCCCAAGAGACGGGGCACATCCTGCAGAAAGATGCGCGTTTCGCTGAGGTCTTCGACCTCGTTTCGGTTGTCCCTCACCAACTCGCGGCTGGCGTGAATTTCTTCGCGTACCTCCGGCAAGCGTGGATTACGCCACATGCTCAAGAGCGAAGAAAACAAACCCTTCTTGTGCTGTTCTGCTCGACCCAAAAGTGCCGCGTCGAGCCCCGACAACACCACTTGCACACTCCCCCGCAATACTAGAAACGCGCTGTTGCCGTATTCTCCCTCGCGGACCACGATACCACCGCTGGGATAATAATTGATCCGGGTATCGTTGCGGAGAATGCCACGCAGCGGCAGTACCGCAGGAAACGCCGCGGGATCCATCTCGCAAAAAGGAGGCAGCTCCAGAAGTTGGTCGACATCTTCCTCACGCATCTTGTCCCCAAAGGGAACTTCCCAGCGGCGGGGGCGTTCAACAGCAACTTCTAATAGCGACATAGGTTTCCTGTTTATGATTGGACTTAGGCCGGAACAAGGTACCCCGCGGTTCCGGCCTACTTCTTCCCTCGATATTGCTCGGGGCTCGGCAACAAGGGATCGATTGCCCCCAGCGTACTGCCGTCGACCGTTTCGGCAAATGCCCGGGCCGCTTTGCCCACGGTAGCGGCTGCGGCTTCCAATTCTTGGCTCCGATTCAATTTCAACGGCACACTAAGGGCCGCTTGCACCGCATCCTCGACATCCGGATTCTCGATCTGCTGCGACACATAATACAACTTCTGCTTGAGCGTGGCGGCCCGTTTGGCCGAGGTTGTCCCGAAGAGCCCCTTCGTGGTCGCCTTGGCCGTAGCCCGCAGGCTTGCTTCGAGGTCTGCCATCAAACCCACCACAAACATCGCGCGCAGCTCTTCCTGCGCGGCCACGGCGTTGCTAGTTCCATTGGTCTGCAAAAAATTGTGGCGAACCATGCCCTGCGACCAGGCCACGAGTTCAAACTCACGGCTTCCCGCGTTGTGACCGCCCGTATTGACCAATTCTTCATTGGGAGTCGTGTGACAACCCAGGCATTGCCGTGCGATCAAATACAGATTGGCCGGATTGTTCATTCCCGCGGCGACACTTTTCGAGACTCGTTGCTGGCGGTGCTCGGGGGTTTCGTCGGCTTTGGTGAGATTCGGCCCTCCGTAGTCGGCATGCAATTCGAGCCACTCCTTAGCCGCCCCGTGGCACGATTCGCAAGAAACACCCGACACCACGCGGACCCGCGTATCGACTTGTTGCTGGGTGTAGTGGCACTTCACACAGGTTTCATTGCGCTTCACACTTCCTAATCCAAGTTTGTCGGCAATCGCCTTGGCCTCGGGCTTGCGATGCAATGTGTCGAACGTGGCAAAGTGCGGCGTCTCGTGCCAGACCCGCATTTCGTTCTCGTGGCATTTGGTGCATGTATCCGAGCCAACCACCTTGGCCGGATCGCACTGGATCGCGACCGAGATGCGATCCGTCTCCGCCGCGTGCAGGGGAGACCCGCTGGCGTCGAGTATTAGTACGCTCACCAACCAAATCATTTTTCTGAATCTATTGGACTCCCGCATCGATACCACATTCTCGCTCGATTTTTTTCTTTGTCTCAAACCACACATCCAACGATCCAACTCGGTTAGCCGGCAGCGTCCCGCTGCCGATCTAGCCGTCAAACATCCAGCACGACATCCCCCCGGGGCGTGCCGATGCACATCAGACATTCATCGCCTGCCAAGGGTACTCCGGGGGACTTGCTGTGTGCGATGTTGCCCGAAAGTACCTTGACCACACAGGCCCCGCAACTTCCCGCCCGGCAGCCCGAGTCCAGGCACATCGCCGCGCTTTCCGCAAAATCCAGCAGCGACGGTGCCCTCCCATCCCATTCCAGTTCCCGCTCGGCCTTTGCGAATTTCACCCAGCAGGGTTCGGCAACGCCTTGAGACGGTTCCTGTAAACTTCGCACGGTCGCGGGACCGAAGGCCTCGAAGTGAATGTGCTTTTTGGGAACCCCCCAATGCACCAAATCTGGGACAATTTGCTCCATCATCCCCGGCGGGCCACACACATAGAACCGATAGTTGTTCGAAGGGAGCCGCTGTCGCAATCGCAGAATCGTGACATGCCCTTGGTGATCGAAATCTGTCCCTAAGCGATCCTTCGGCAGGGGCCGAGAATAACTCACGTCGCAGTGGATGTTTTCGTGCGTGGTTAACTCAGCCATTTGCTCTCGGAAGGGATGCTCCTGACTGTTGCGAAAGCCGGCAAACAAATGCACCGTTCGGGCACTCCGCTGATGCACGACCGTCGCCAACATACTCCAGAGCGGAGCAACTCCCACCCCAGCCGCAATCAGCACCACCGGCAATTCGTCGCGAGGATCAAGGAAGAAATTTCCTTGCGGAGCCTGCACTCCCAGGACACTGCCAACTTTGACTTGCCGGTGCAAGTAACCACTCCCCAGACCTGCCGGTGATTCCATGAGCTTGACCGTGATGC
>CALMBE010000673.1 GCA_937860165.1 uncultured Planctomycetaceae bacterium | reverse complement strand
CGGCTGCTAACAAAAGGCGAACATTGCCCAAGCTGGGGCGCCCTAGCGTTTTTTTTAGAGTTGCGAGTTTCGAGTTGCGAGTTAAAAGAAAAGGAAACCCACTAGCCACTAGCCACCAAAAATACCCCGTACGGGAGTCGAACCCGTGTTACCGCCGTGAGAGGGCGGCGTCCTAGGCCACTAGACGAACGGGGCGGAATCGGTCATTGTCTGTGGTCCGTGTTCAGTTGTCAATTGGCTGTGGTCCGTGGTCCGTTGTCCGTTGCCACTGACCACTGACCACTGACCACTGACCACTGACCACTGACCACCCCCCCTACGAAGTAATCCCCTTCGTGAGCGTCATGAATGCCGTTTCCAAGTTGATTTCCTCCTCGCCCAGGCGAATGAGGGCATGGCCGTGGTCCAGCAACACTCGGGCCAGTTCACTGTAGTCGTGTTCACCCGGGATGAGTGTCAACCGCAGACCTTGGGGTCCAAGTTCGAGAGACTCGACCATCGCCTGTTGTTCCAAGAGTTTAGCAGCTGCTTCGCGATCGGATTTGACATCGATCTTGAGCACCGTTTGTTGGCGGACTTGTTTCATCACGTCGGCGACGTCGGCGTTGACGATCAATTCGCCGCGTTCGATGATTCCGATCTTGTTGCAGATGTCGGCAAGCTCGGGCAGGATGTGGCTGGAGACCATAATGGTTTTACCCATGTTGCGTAACTCTTTGAGCAAACCACGAATTTCGATCCGGGCACGGGGATCTAACCCGCTCGCCGGTTCGTCTAGCAGCAGCACTTGGGGATCGTGCAACAACACCCTCGCCAAGCCCAGGCGTTGGGTCATGCCGCGCGACAAGCTCGTTACGAGTTCGTTGCGTTTGTAACCCAGGTCGACCAAGTCCAAGACTTCATTGCAGATCTTGCGACGGTCGGGGCCTTTGATGCGATAGGCGGCGGCGAAGAATTCGAGGTACTCGATCACCTGCATGTTGTCGTACACGCCAAAAAAATCGGGCATGTAACCGATGATCCGACGAATTTCCTTCGGCTTGGTGTAGATCGAGTAGCCGCCGACATAGGCTTCGCCCCAGGTGGGATTCAACAGTGTCGCCAGGATGCGCATCGTGGTCGTTTTACCGGCGCCGTTGGGGCCGATAAAACCGAACACATCGCCCCGATCGAGCTTGAGCTCGATCTTGTTGATGGCGAATAGTTCACCATATTTCTTAGTGAGATCGTGGACTTCTATCACGGTGGTGGCTGGGGGATGGAGGGGTGATTAGTGATTGGTGGTTGGTGATTAGGGAGACGTTTGTTCCTCGATCGGTTGAACAGGACCGACTCCGAGCACAAATCGATAATAGGTCCATTGCCGATCTTGATCGCTCGTGAGCGGTTTATCTTGGTCGAGCCAACGACTCTCAGCAAGTTGGTGATGAGAAAGTAGCACGGCCCGATCTGTGTGAGCCAGCAACGAGCTCATGTCTAAAAATCCCTGGTACCGGCTCAACATACTCGAATACCGCTGGCCATGGATGGCCTGATAGAACATCACCGTTTTGGCAAGTCTGGTCAGATCGTTATTGGCCAAATGAAAAGGTACCGTGCCGTCCTCGGCAGTGTTGGTGATGGTCGTATCACCAGCGGTGGCGCTGGTCAGCAGGGTGCGGACGGTGCGGGGTTGGTTGACATCCTTCAGATCGATGGTCGCGTGGGGTGCAATCTGCCCAACATTCCAAGCCCACTCGCCGTACAGCAACACACAATCTTCCAACGGTTTGTCGCTTTGATTGGAAATTGTGCCGGCAACCAATTGTTCCTCGGTTTGCGACAACTCGGCAACAAGGGGCGGGTCGACTTGGGCTGACCAGCGTGCCGTGAGAGTCTTGGTCGACCACATTTGCACGGGGACATTGTGCATGGCATCGAGCCCCGGGGCGAACGCATAATCGGCATCGAAGATCGTGGATTGACCTGTGGACGACTGCATACCCCCCAGGGCATAACCTGGTTGTCCCAGCCACGACACGATATGGTTCGATTCTTCGAGGGCTGTATCGGCCAGGAAGCTAGGTTGAAAAGACAAGTCGAAGCGGGCAACTCGCGGCGTAAAAAAATGTGTCCAGGTCGTTCCGCGGAGTTGTTGGCTGGTCGTGTCGAGGTCGAGGAATTCGACTTGATTCACACGCAGCTGATCCCCCTTCTGCCAATTGGCGAAGAAATACGCACCCACCGATACGGCGATGACTGCCAATGGGAAACTAATCCAGGTGAGTTCGGGACGCCTCAAAATCTTGTGGACGAAGAAGTAATCGCCGGGACCGATCAACAGGATGTAACCCACCACCAAGAGTGCAACCAGCGCAAAGGGAATGGTCCTCACGCCGCGAAAGGAACCATCCAGCACGTTGCGAATTTGAGTGACGAGGTCTTCGCCCACGTTCCCCGATGTTCCGTTGCCGGGGACTGCGTTATCGCTCGGACTCCAATTGAGGGCCTTGGTGAGAAAAGATTGGCGACCTTCCCAGTCACGCAGTGGAGGCCGGTCGAAATCCAAGCCGACGAAAGTGACCTCGCCAAACCCGAGGCACGATTTCACAATCAACGGGACTTCCTCGGTGCCACGACTCGCCACGGCAAACTTCTGGCCTTGAATCTCTGAAAAGGTTGGAACCAGAAAGCGAACTTGCCGATCGGAAGTGATTGCTTGCTCGCTTCCACTAAAAACTTCCAGGGGTTGGGACTCACGTAACTCGACAACTTTGTCGTACTTACTCGGTACCAGCCGTTGCAAGGCACCAGACTCGGCGAGCAATTCCTCGGCTTGATTCCCGCAGAAAATCACGAGTCGGCCACCCATCTCGACCCAGCGGCGGAGGGCTTCCACGCGCGCGGTGTTCTGCACGAGCGGGCGATAGAGCTCGGGTTGAGAAGTCGACAGCACCACCGTGTCGATTCCTTCGTAACCATACCACTCGGTCGGCAGTTCGGCACTGGAGTTCACTTTCACGACATGGCTCCGCGAGAGTTCGTCGGGCGACTCCGAGCTGAGCAAATCACCCAAACCCACCGAGGGACCGAATTCTAGGATCACGCGATTGGTGGCCGGGAGCGGGGCCAGCACGACGCCGTCACTTGGTTCGGAACTGGAATAGAATGTTCGGTCGGCGCGGACTTTGCCATCCGCAGAACGGAATCGCACACGCAAGGCACTGTAGCCTTGCCCCACGCGCAGGAAAAGCCGCGATGATGTTTTCTGATTAGGCGTGATTCCCACCGGTCGCGGGCTGATAAACGTCGAGGGTACCCCGTCGCCATCCGGTACGCTGATGGTCACACTCCCGGTGTAAGGCTCGGTACCCCCTGCGAGGATAACTTCCACGGGGGACCAACAACCAAGCTTGTAAACACCGGTGAAACCCACATGGAGCTCGCGGATCACGGGATCGGCGGGAGAGTGTTGGGCATTGGCAACCCCGGCGTACGTCGCCAGAAAGTGTCCCGCGCACAGCAACATCCAAACGGGCAGATGGCGAAGCGAACTGATCACGGCTTCTCCGCGTTGTCGCAGGCGCATACCAAGTGCCCACACCCGGGGCAGCCCGAACCATACTTCTCGGCAACCGCAGCAGTGAGGTCGATCCGGGCCACGTTGGCGATCGTCGTGAGCCAGGCCAAGACATCGGCAAACTCGGCAGCCTGTTCCGCGGGAGTCCCTTCGCGGAGTGCCGCGGCCAGCTCACCGACTTCTTCCATCAGCCACATGAAGGTCCCATCGATCCCGCGGGCGACATCCTTCGCGCCATACATCTGCAATATCAGCTGCTGAAAATCGCGGAGCGAAATGTGGGGAGTCGAAGTTGACATGTTTCAGCATTCAAGGAGTAACAAGTACGGTCACGAGGCCCTTCCAGGATAATCGGATGC
>CALMBE010000672.1 GCA_937860165.1 uncultured Planctomycetaceae bacterium | reverse complement strand
GCCATGGCCACGGCGGTACTCCGCTGTGGCCATGCTTGTTTGGCGATCCACATGCCCACGCCGGAGTACCAGCGTGAGCATGGCACCCCAAAATAGCGCTGTGACAAGGCACTAGAGGCTTTCTTGCTCCTTGAGCTTATTGAGTTCTTCCAATTGGCTTTCGACGAACGGCACGACCGGATCGCCCGAAAGCATCTGCTTTTGAATTTTGGCCAACATGTCCAAATCTTCTTTGGTGTCAAAGGTCTTGAGGATGTCGCTACGTTTCTTGGCCGGCATCCTATTCAACAATTGAATCACCTGGTCCATGCGGCCTTCCTTGATCATTTCGATCAAGAGCGGTTTAGTTTGCTTTTTGGGAATCATGTTCTGCAATTGAGTCCCCACGGCAACCAAACCTTCGACCTCGGCATCGGCTTTCGCCTTTTCTAGAAACTTTTCTACTTCCTGCTTGTAGCCTTGGTAACGGCTGGTCTCGGTACTCAGTTGGCGAAATCGGGTTTCAAACTCTTGCAATTGGTTATCCAGATCGTCACTCTTGGCCTGGAGCAAGATTGTAGAGACTTGCAAGTGGTTTTGCCGCTGCTCGACCGAAACCTCCTCGGGGGGAACATCGGGTTCCGCTGCACTTTGTTTCTCGGCGACTTTCTCCAGGTCCACATCGTGCAGCAACGCCATGATGCGAAACATCTTTTCGTCGTCCAGCGTTCCTCCCTGACGTAAGTAACCGTAAAACCCCACGGCGGTAATCACGGTGGCCGTGCAGAAAAAACCGATCAAGGGAAACAGCAAGCGAATCAATGCGCCCATACGGTTTCACCTCCACGACGACGTGCCGCGACTTCGTCGAGCACCTTCATTTCCCGACGCAGTTCCTCTTGGCGGAAGCTGGCGACCTGACGCTCGTGCAGCCGTTCGAGAACTCGGACCTCCTGATCTGCCTCGACCACATTCTGGCGGCGACGTTCGGCTTCCAAGGCCAGCAACCGGGCCTGTTCCGTCATGGTGGCTTGTTGTGCCAACAACACTTGGTGATAACGCTGCGAGGCCAACAGTTGGTTGATGTCCGTGCGGCCCCCGGCAACGGCTTCCCGTCGCGCGGTTTGCAGGCGATCTAACTCATTGCCAACTTCCACCAATTGCTGGTCCAGCACTTCCTGCGCTTGGATCGCTTCGGCAAGTTTCGAGCGCAATTCGTCGCGATGGATTTCGCGGAGTCGTTGCAGCGTCGCCAGTCGAAAACGATATTTAGCCATGGGAGTCTGCTAGTCAAACGGGTTGGGGGGAAGCGGTTGTCGCTTGTAACAGTGCGGCACACTGCTGGGCAATCTTTTGCACGGCGGTCAGCACTTCTGGTTGGACCGGCCGGTCTTCCACGGCTTGCCGTAGAAATTTATGAATCTCTTGTTTGATCGCGACTGCCGTGTCGAGCTCGCGATTGTTTCCCTTGCGGTAGGCCCCGATGGTGAGCAAGTCCTCGTTTTCTTGCAGCACCGACAACATCCGCCGCAGCATCTGGGCCGCGGCCCGATGATGATTCGAGGAAATGTCGCTCATCAGTCGGCTGATGCTTCGCAGGACATCGATTGCGGGAAAGTGCCCCCGCTCCGCCAGTCGCCGCGACAGCCAAACGTGCCCATCCAACAGGCCTCGCACGGTGTCGGCCACCGGTTCGTTTTCGTCGTCCCCCTCGACCAACACCGAATAGAAAGCGGTGATACTGCCGGTCCGCGTGCGACCAGCCCGCTCGACCAACTTGGGGAGCAAACTAAACACCGAAGGGGGAAATCCTCGAGTCGTCGGAGGTTCGCCCGCCGACAATCCAATCTCCCGCTGCGCGAGCGCGAACCGGGTTACCGAATCCATAATCAACAACACATTCTTCCCGGCATCGCGGAAATACTCCGCAACCGTAGTCGCCGTGTACGCTGCTTGCACGCGCAAGATCGCCGGGTCGTCGCTCGTGGCCACCACCACGACACTTCGCGCCAGTCCCGCCGGGCCCAGTTCGCGTTCGACAAATTCGTTCACCTCTCGACCACGTTCGCCGATCAGCCCAATCACCGTGACATCGGCCTCGGTGTAGCGACTCATCATGCCCATGAGCACGCTTTTGCCGACCCCCGATCCGGCCATGATTCCCAGGCGTTGGCCCCGCCCGCAGCACAGCAGGCCATCGATCGCACGCACGCCAGTCGCCAGGGGGGTATCGATCCGTGGCCGGTCGGTCGCTGAAATGTGCGAACCCTGAAGCGGGCGACGTTCCTCGAGCATCGGCTGAGGGCGACCATCCAAGGCTTGGCCTCGGGCGTCGATCACACGACCCAAGAGCGCTGGCCCTACTCGCAATGTCCGCGAAGTCCGCATCAATCGCACCGGACTCCCCCGGCGAATTCCGGTCAGACTGCTCAATGGCATCACCAGAGTATGTTTGTCTCGGAACCCAATCACTTCCGCTTCGACCCGCTCACCCGATTGCTTTAAGAGCGAAACCAACGCCCCCACTGGTGCCGGGAAGTCGGCCACCGCAGCGGTCAAACCAATCGTTTGCACCACACTGCCGGTGAGGCCGGCAACCATGGCGGAATCGAGTACTTGGTCGTATTGAGTGGTCATGGGAAGTTATTGATTGCGACTTAGCCGCGAAGTTCTTCGCGGATGCGTTCGAGTTGGGTTTCTAATTGTTGATCGACACTGCCAAATTCGGTTTCCACCCGGCAGCCTCCGGGCGAAATGGATTCATCGGCGAGGATTCGCGTCGGGGCCGATCGGCGCACCACCCCGACCAGTCGGTCGACTTCGCCGCGCAAGGTGGCGAGGTCCGTCGGGTTCAGGCGCAGGGTAATCTCGGCCGACCCGCTGGTGAGTTCCAAGGATTCACGAATCCAATCCAGCGAAATCTCCGGTCGTTGCTGAAGCTCGCGGCGCACGATTCGACCGGCAATGGCACACGCTAGCCCCACGACACACTCTTCCCAGTGTTGTTGCCAACTCGAGCGCGAATCGGTGATCTGCGACACGGCCCCTTCCAAGGCGGGGAGGAGAGTTCTCATCTGCGCGGACACTTTCTCATCGAGAATCCGTTCGATAGCTTCCTCGGCTGCTTTGCGACCCGCCTGTTCTGCCCGGGCCTGAACCTTGGCGGCTTCTTCCTTAGCTTGTTGCACGATCTTCGCCGCTTCGCTGCGGACATGTCCCAGGTAGTCGTTGGCTTGATACGTCAAATCATTCAAGTCGAACGCCACTTGCCTCGTGGGTGTCCCCGAGGGATACATGTGCGATTCGTTTTTGATAATCGTGGCCATGGGGAAATCAATCGTCGGTTAAAGTAGCTCGGCAGCGGTTTGCAGAAGTTGCTGTTGGGCGCTCAAGATGTCGTCGAGGCGAATCGGTCCTTGCTCGCGCAAGCTGCGGCGGAACAGTTGCGCTTCGCGCCGCGAAACCCCGCTGAGTACTCGATTCAATAATTTGTCACTCGCCCCCGCGAGCGCCAGATTCACCTGCCGCGCTTCGCACCGGGACAACACGGTTTGCAACATCGTGCGGTCTAGCCGTTCGAGCGCCGTCAAACATTCTGCGCTCGACAGGTGAGCGAACCGGTTCGCTGGCCGTTGTGGCAAGGGCTCTGTGCGGTGGACGGGGGGTATTCGAAGTTCGGCGGGCCTGGAATAGATTGCTCGTTGCGAAGAATGCCCCAAGGCTGCCGGTGAGACTTTCTTGGCTGGCTCCGCAACCGAGCGCCGGGGTGATAAACGCCCCGCCAGGTCTGGATGGGTTTGCTGGAAGCGGGCAACCAGTGCCTCGCGTTGATCGTGTGGGGTACGCCCCAGAATCTTCTCGACCAGTTCCATCCCGGCAGCCATCCGCTGCTTCCGTTGGCGTTGCTGGTCGATCCACTGGGCCACCTGCTTCTCGACGATTTCCACCGCCTGGGCGTCGATCGAATCGAGGTCCGCCAAGCGCAATACAATGTCGGCCTGCAGTTCCTGCGAAAAGTGACCCAGCACATCTGCACCTTGTTGCGACTCCAACCGCGATACGACCAAGGCAATCGTCTGCGGATGCTCATGCCGCAACATCTCGACGATGAAATCGCTGTCGGCCTCCGACAGTGCCAGCAATCCTGGCTTTCGCTCAGGTAGGAATTGAGGATAATCGTTCCGATCAATCCGGTCCACGAGCGAGGCGTCCAGTTCGACACCCTTCACTGCGGGCTTGGCTGGCTGCGCTAGCGTGTGCCGAAACTCGGTGACGATGGTGTTCTGTTCCTCGGGATCGATTTCGCCCAATTGCGATACTAACTGGCGCACTTGGCGGGCTTGGCTCGGCAGTAAACTGGCCAGCACCCGGTTGCCCCAATCTTCATCAAGACTGGCAACCAGAATGGCTACTTTGCGGAGCGAGTTATCGGGCGAAGGATTAGAATTCATACTAGGGACTCGATCTTTCAACTTGCGTTCGCTATCCAGTTACGAAGGATATCAGCGGCGGCATCGGGATCTTCTTTCACGATGCTCGTGAGCTCGTCTTTGAGGCTATTGCCTTTCTTGAGTTTCAAGCGGGGTCGGCCCGCGGCGTCGATTTCCGGCTCGCCGCCACCCCCGCCACCACTACCCCCGCCTCCACGGGCGGCCTCTTCCTCAGAACCTCCCGGCATGCTCAGCGACAGTAAAGGCGCTGCGGACGAATTCAGCGGATCTGCGGGGGGAATCGCCTTCACCAGCGATCGCAACATCACCAGTCCCACCAGCGCCACGCCGGCCATGGTCAGTGTGTTGAAGTTCTCGCTCGCCCACGCCAAGGCCTTGCTGCTGGTGGGGATCGGTTCAATCGCTTCGGGCGTGATACTCTCGAAAAACGAAATTTTTACGTCCGAATAATTGTTTTGCGTCAGTTCCTTGGGAAGCAATGTCTCGACCACGCCAGTGATCTGTTGGGTCACCTCCGTGCGATACACTTCGAGCGTTGTGCTGAGGTCTTTCGGCAAAGGTTGCGTGGGGTCTTCGCCCCGTCGACGCTGCTGCTCCCGATAGATTTGGATCAAATAATTCATCGGCACGGCCACGGCGACCCGCACATTCTCGGGAATCAAACCCGCTTCGGTCACCAATTCATCCTTCGTGGGAACAAAGTAGTTCGATTCGGAAGTCGTGTCCCCTTCGGTATTCTTCACGGTTACTTCCGTGGGAGCTTCGTTGCCACGACCGGGCCCTTGGGCGACCAGACCGGGGCGGCCACCATTGTTGATGTGCTGCGTTTCTGAGGTCTTTTCTTGATTGCTTTCCCGCAGGGCGGTCGGTTCACCATCGGCGTTGGCAATAATGCGAGATTCTTTCGTGAGGGCGTGGCTCAATTCCGCGGTCACTTCCACGTGGACCCCCGGAATGAAAGACAACAGTTTTTCGACGTTCTGCCGCATGTGACTTTCATAAGCCACGCGATGCTGAAAGTAAGGCGTATCGAACGACTCGGCCGTGACATCGCCCGAGTACGAACTCCCCTCGCCCAGATTCACCACCACGACATCCTCGGGCTTGAGATTCGCAATCGCACCCGCGACGGCCTTGGCAATCATTTTCGAAAGTTTCCCATCCAAGGCCTCCCCTGGCCGAGGGCGGACACTCACGGTCGCACTAGCGTGCCCCTTCTGCGACATGCCGCGTGGTTCGAGCACATCGTAAATCACCTTGGCGTCTTCGATGCCATCCATCGCGCGGATGATCATCGAAAGTTGTTGCTCGCGGGCGGCCTTGAGCCGCTCGCGGCGCGTCTTGTCATCGACGAACGGCCCCAAGTCCAAAGCTTTTTCGAGTAAGGAGTGAAAATTCGGCGGCAACGCCCCTTCTTTCGCCACGGCAGCCAGATATTGGGCCTTCTGGCCACTGGGCACCTTGATGCGATTCCCCTCGCGCTCCCAGCCGTTGAGCCCCGCCGTAGCAATGGCCATCTCGATCCGATCCGCGTCCGAGGGGGGCAGGAACTCACCGTTGAACAGAAATTCGCTGGGGCCAGCATTGTGTTGCTGCACCAGAAAACTCAAGCTCACGCCGATCACCGCCACCAGCAGCACGGCAGTCACCCGCGCGGCGGGAGTCATCGACAAAAACAGTTCCCGTACCTGAGCAATCGCTTGATTCAAAAAATCCATCCGTGGACCTGTGTAAAGTGGCTAGTGGTCAGTGGTCAGTGGTCAGTGGTCAGTGGTCAGTGGTCAGTTGTCAGTTGTCAGTTGTCAGTGGGGTTGCTGAGTATTGAGGTTTGAGGTTTCCCCAGTCCCCAGTCCCCAGTCCCCTAAACTCTTATGTCTCTCACCTCTTGATACACCTGCATCATCTTGTTTCGCATCTGCATCATCATCCGAAAGGCCAGGTCGGCTTTTTGGACTGCGGTCAGCACTTCGGCTGGATCGGCATCCCCACCGGTCATCAGCGTTTCTACTGCCTGGTCGGCTTGCTGCTGCATCGAATTCACATCGCGAATCGAATCCAGCAGCATGTCCTTGAAGGCCGTGACTCCGTCACCTTGGGTCGGGGCAGCAGCCGTGGGGGACGGCAGCTTCTGGGCAAACAATTGCGAGGGGGTTATCGTGCTCATGGCTCACTCTCGGCTGTTGTCGGCGTTGGCCCCCCAACGTGACATCGCGTCTCGTCTTCCCTACAACATTTCCTTTCAAAAAGGGGTCAGAACTATTTAATTCTTATCCGGAACGTGTTTCCAAGTATCTCAGGCTAAAATCTGCAACGTTCGGGCAGTCATGTCTTTACTTACTTCGATCACTCCGATGTTCGCCTCGTAGGCCCGCGAGGCACCTAGCGCATCCACAAATTCCGTCGTCATGTCGATATTCGGATACGCCACATAACCGTCCGCATTGGCATCGGGATGTCCGGGCTCGTATTTCAAATTGGGCTCGGAGTCGTCCACTTCCACACGGTCGACCGTGACCCCTTGGCCACCACCATTGGTCGTGATTCCTTCGTCGGTCTTAAACACCACAAACCGCGGCCGATAAGCCTCGGGCTCACCGGCTTCGTTGCGAGTCGTCGAAATGTTTGCCAAGTTCGACGAAATTGCATTTAGCCGCGTCCGTTGGGCAACCAAACCACTTGTGCTCACATCCAGTGCGCTAAACATCTTTGGTTTACTCCATGTGTGGGGTTATACCCGTTCGGTCACAGCGGCCCGCAGCAGTCGGAATTGGGCGTTCATGATCGTCAGGGCCAGATTGTGTTGCGATTGGTTCTTGGCGATTTCGGTGACTTGCGTTTCTATATTCACGTCGTGGTCATCGTGAAACAAAATATCTTGCGAGGTCTCTCGGACTTTGTCCCAGTTTTCCTTGCCGATGCCGGTCGGTTTCCCGGCCAGCTCGGCATTCAAGGCGTAAGTAGGCGATGTCGCGGCCTCTTTGCGAGCCGAGATTGCTTCCTCCAGCCGAGACTGAAAATTCTCCACCGACAAGTCCCGCGACTTGTACCCGGGAGTGTCGATGTTCGCAATGTTGCCTGCCAGCACGCCGTGGCGTGACTCGGTGAAATTCACCACCTGCTCCAAGAGCGGCAAGGTCGATGAATCGAACATGTTTGAAAGCATCGTTATCCTCCTGAGTTGCTCCTCGGCAATCCTTTGTGGGCCACTCGTGACCATTCTCCACACGCAAGTAGCGTGCCAAGCGATCCGAGCGATCCGAGTGCGATCTCGTGATTCTGATTTTCAAATCCTAAGTTGTTAGGTATCCCGAAATCTCTCGAATTACTTGAATTCTGTGTCTTGCTTCTTTCGCGTAGTTTACGCCGATTGCTTATGATTTTTTCCGGCAGAATCTGCCGACGTCAACGGCAGAAGTTGCCGGTTGCCTTCCTCGCTAAACTCTTTTGTATGCGGTGCGAAACCATAAGCCCGCAACTTGCCGCTCAAGGTTCGCACGCCGATTCCCAAAGCCTCGGCCGTGCGTGCCCGGTGTCCGCCGTAGTGTTCCAGGGTCGCCAAAATCATTTGTCGCTCGAGTTCTTCGAGCTTCGTGCCAACCGGGAATCCAGTGTGCTGATCGATTGCCGGATTGCCGAACTCGGGCTGCTCGAGCCAGGGTCGGAGCTCGTCGGCAGTGATCGGAGCACCCGTGTTGAGCACACACGCGCGGGTCACGATGTTTTCCAGTTCGCGGACATTGCCGGGCCAGTGATAGGCCGCGAACAAGTCACGCGCCGCAGGTTCCAATTCGCATTCACCCCTCCCCAAGCGACTCGCGGCCCGCTGTAAGAAATAGTCTGCTAGCAACTGCACATCCCCTTCGCGCTGCCGCAGAGGAGGCAACTCCAAGGGAATCACTGCCAACCGATAATACAAATCCTGCCGAAATCGGCCCGCGGCGATTTCCGTGGCCATGTCGCGATTGGTGCTCGCCACGACCCGCGCATTGGCATTGCGCGACTTATTGCAACCCACACGCTCGAAGGTGTGTTCCTGCAACACCCGCAACAGTTTGGCCTGCAAGGTGTGGTCGATCTCCGTGATTTCGTCGAGCAGAATCGTTCCCCCCTCGGCAAGTTCGAAGCGACCCACACGGTCGTCGTCGGCTCCAGTAAATGCACCTCGCCGATGGCCAAATAATTCGCTCTCGGTCAATTGGGGCGACAGGGCAGGGCAGTTGAGACTTACCAAGGGACCTGCCGCGCGCTGGCTGAGCTGATGAACTGCCCGCGTGACCAGTTCTTTCCCGGTGCCACTTTCGCCGCAGATCAACACGGTTTCGTCAGTGGGGGCCACCTGGCGGATTCGGCAGCGCAATTCCTGCATCGCGCGACTCTTTCCCACTAAGCCTAAATTCTCGGCAATGTGGGCGAGGTTTTCAGGGTGGTTCTCCTCCGGAACCAGCAATTGGCCGCGCTGGATGGCCTGCTTCACCAGCTCTTCCAAACGAGTCGCGTTGAAGGGTTTTTCCAGGTAGTCAAAGGCTCCAAATCGCATTGCCTCGACAGCCGAGGCAATCGTGGCATGGGCCGTCACCATGATGACTTGGGATTGTATCCGGCGGTGGTGCAATTGGCGAATGAATTCGAGACCATCCATCCCCGGCATTTGCAGGTCGGTGATGATGACATGAAACATTTCCTGCCTGACCATCGCCAGGGCCTGACTTGCACTCGAGGAGGCTTGAACTTCGTAACCCCCGCTGCGCAGCACATCGGACACCGATTCCCGCGCTGCCGCGTGATCGTCGACGACCAGTATCCGTTTGCGAGAGCGTTTCTTGTTCATTCCGCTCATGCTGCCATCCGTTGAGATTGGCGGTAGGGGAGTTCGATGGTGAAGGCCGCTCCCCCTTCGGGACAATTAGCGGCGCGTACCCGGCCACCATGTGCCTCGGCAATCCGATGCACGATGGCCAGACCCAATCCCGTGCCGTTGCTCTTGGTCGTAAAAAATGGCTCAAAAACTCGCTTGAGTTGGGTGTGATTGATCCCCTGTCCGCTGTCGGCAACTTCGAGCACATGTCCCTGAGGTCCGGCAAACGCCGTGACGACAAGTTCCCCGCCGTGGTGCATCGCGTCGAGCGCGTTGAGGGCCAGATTGAGCACGGCCCGGCGCAACATCTCGCGGTCTGCGAAAAGTTGCAAGGTCGGATCGACCTCGGTGATGACTTGAATCGACTGGGCTTCGAACTGGGGGCCGAGGGCTTCACAGATTTCGCGGATCAGACTCGCTGCCGAGAAATTTTGCCAACGGGGTTCACGATGAGCAGTAAAGTTTAAGAGATCGTTCACGGTAACATCCAGGGCGATAAACCCTGCCTCGATCTTGTTGAGAATATCCAAGCCCGCGGCATCGCTTCCCAAGCGGCGCTTCAACAATTCCATATACAGCGTCACAGGTACCAGACTGTTGCGCACTTCGTGGGCCACATGCGAGGCCATTCTCCCCAGGTCGGCCAACCGATTGTGCAATGCCAGTTGGCGATTCTTGGCTTCCAGTTCGTCGTTGAGTCGGCGAACCTCGCCCTGCAACAGTTCGTGTGTTTGTTCCAATCGGACCGTGGCTTCGTGCCAAGCGGCGAGCACGGATTCCAAGCTACAACCGGGCTCAAGTTCCCCCGCCGAGTCGAAGTCCAAGGGCGAATCAAGTTCCTGAGCGTGCGACTCCAGGAAATCCTCCTCATCCAGGCCGACTAATCTCAGTCGGGTCGATTCGTTCAACGTGGTTTGAGTTTTTTGCATCGATGGTTTCCTAGTTGAGTCCAGGCGTTTCAAGACTGTGTATGGAGATCCAATTGCTGGCTTGTTATACGATACGGGGTTGCTTCCCCGCCCACCAAGTCATGCCGAAACTGGGGCTTCGACTGGTGACTTTCATAGGCCCGCCGGGCCGTCGCCGAATTTTGCACCGACTGCAACTGTTGCGAGATCTGATCGCGTCGCTGGGTGAGTTTCTGTTCATTTTCTTGTTCCATCTGCATCACAGCCTCGAGCAATTCCCGACAAGCCTCGGCCTGTTGGGCACATGCGTGCCGCGCTTCGGGCGAGTGCCAAGGACGCGTCGCCGCATCTTGAGCGTGAAACGGAGTCAACTCACGTTCGATGGCTTGCATTGCGATGATCAATTGATTCTTTGCCGACAACAGCCGCATCAGAGTGCTCATTTCGCCGCTGTGGATCAATTCGGTCTGCTTGCAGCCCAAGCGGTGCAGTTGCACAAGGCAACCGTGTCGCTTGGAAATTAAGTCCGCAAGTTTTTCGCCGGTCAGTTCGATCACGCTTCAAGTTTCCTTTTTCGAGCCAGCATCGGTCCTTTACCACTTAGCCATTTCGTCGAGCAAGAGCCCCCATTGTTGGCGACTGAAATTCGTCGATTCCTTGTAGTTCAGGTCTTTGGGAAGGCGGTCCAACAAGAGCTTGGCTTGGGCGACTGTTTGCCGGGCATTCACCGGCTGGTTCAATCGATGCCAGCAGTTTGCAATTCGCACAAAACTTTCCAACACAAAGGGTTCGTGTTGATAAAGCGTCGACACATTCGCGTAGGCACTCCGCGCTTCGGCGTACCGTCGGAGTTGAAACAAGACATCCCCTTGCATCATGTAACAATTTCGCCGCAGCATATTGATCAATTGATCGTTGTGGTCGTGACTCTCTAGGGACAGCTTCCGCAGAACTTCCGAGTAACTCCCCAGGGCCGATTCCAGGTTGTCGTCCCGCAACTTTCGATTCTTCTGTCGCTCGTTCTCAGTCTTGGCCACACGAGCCTTGCTCGAAGGATCGCGGGCCGCATTGTGAAAGGAGCGAGCGATCGTGTATTGGGCCATCAAGCTTTGAGGTGCCTCGGGATAGCGGGCTACCGCTTCTTCGAGTTTCTCAATTGCTTCGAGGTAGCGGCCCGATTCGTGCAAGTAATTACCGAGCAGAAATATCGAGTCCCGCCATTCCGGGCTCGCGGGCGTCAACGTGGCACCCGCGAGATTCGCCAGCAGCATCTTCTCAGCTTCCTCGGGTTTGCCAGTTTGCAGGTAAGCCTGGGCACAGGCGATCCGCGCGGCAAACACGCTCGCATCCCGAGGATGTATTTCGATACACTCCTCGAGCGCGGTGATTGCCTCGGTCGTCTTCCCCGTCGCTAGTTGCGACTGCCCATACCTCAGCAGGGCCTGCGAGCGCCGCGTACGCGATTCGTGGTGCAGATATTCTTCGAGTACCAAGGCTGTGAAAGTATAACTCTGTCCCCGATAGTAGTTTTCCGCTGACTGCCACAAGTCATCGATATAGTGGTTGCTGGCAGCCCGCAATTCCGAGAGGGTCTGATATGCCCGACCCGCTGCTCGGAAATGATAGCGGCCCTCTAGTTCCAGGGCTTCTCTCGATTTGCGTCGGTCCGATTGGGCCGCCTCGCGGAGGTTCGTCTCGGCCCAGGCTACATGAGTCGTCGCGCGCAATTCAGTTACCGTGATCGCACCGAACAGCAACGAGAATTGATCCACCAAAGACATTGCCTGGGGAAAAGTTTTCTGATCGAGGAACCGACCGTGAGCCGCGAGAAGTTGCTTGCGGAATTCCGAAATCGGCAACAGGGGGTTAGCGTACGTCAGTGGATCTCCCACCGAATCGAGCACCGCCCGATAGGCTCCAAGCGCCTTGTCGGCATCGGCATCTGCTTGAACGAGACGGGCAATGTGAATCGTCGCCACGACGCTCTCGGCGGAATCTCCATACCGATCTTGAATCAATTCGTACTGGGCAATTGCAGCGTCGCGCTGATCTTGCAACTCGTAGCACTGACCGATCAACACCATCGCTTGGCGGGTGATTTCGCCATTGAGTGTGTCTAGTCGCTGGGCTTCTTGAAGTTCACGCAAGGCACTTTCTACCAAGGCGACTTGCTCGGGAGTGCCGTGGGCTGCCTGTTTTGCCAACTCGAGCGAGATTATGCCTGAAGTCGTCAGCTTCAGGGCGGCCGCCTCGCCTGCGTCTCCGAGTGTGTTCAACAGTTCTTGGGCCTCGGTAGGTTTTCCCAATCGAGTCAGGATTCTGGCTTGCAAGAGCAAGTCATGCGTTCGTTCGACGGATTCCTGGGGAAGTTTCGACAACAGCACTTGATTGTGTTGAAACGCCTCGGAATAGTTTGGATCGGGAAGGTTCAAGTAGGCTTCGGTCAGCAGTCGATACACTTGCGCAGGAGGATCCGTAAGTTCCTTAAGAGAGTCTTGCAGGATTGCGATTCCTTCCCGAGATTGATTGCCTTGAATCAGACTTTGGCCAAGCAAAAACATCAATTGAGCCCGGCGATTGGCTGGCAGGTCAAACTCGAGGGCCTTCTGGAAATAACGCGCGGCCACCAGATGAGTCGCCCGCTGACGTTCGGCAGACCACTCATTGTTGGCTTGATGGGATTTCACGGCCCCCAACACAAACAAATAGCCACCGAAGTCCGCCGTCTTGTCGGGATCGTCTTGCAGTTCACTGATAATGCTCAAGGCTTCTTCAATGTCTTGCTCGTCCAGTGCTGCCAGCGCAGTAGCCAAGGATGCCTTCTTGCGGGAGTCTTCTTCCAGAACGGTTACGTGTGCCAAATAGCTCCACACGGAAAACACTCCGATCAACCCAATCAGTGCAGTTCCTCCGACGAGTATCCGCCGCAAGCGAGTTGCCTTGGCCCACTGGACCAATCGCGAGAGCTTGCCACCAATGCCGGAAGTTGGCGGCGCTGCGGCGTCGTTCTTGCTGGAGTCCGGCGATTTGTGTTGTTGGGCGGCCAAGTGTCTGCCGATGGGGAACGTGTTTTATTGGACTGCGCAGGTGCCTACGAGCAACCTGCGGAGAGAGAGGCGGAGGGCTTGTACCCAAAGGAGCGCCCGAGTGTCAATCCAGGTTGAGGCGAGAAGCGCCCCAGAAGTTCACCGCTTGCGGTTTAGCCGTGTCGATTGAACCGCAGTTTAGTTCAAAAAGGTGCTAGTGGTTCGTGGATCAGTGAAAATTAGGGTGCCATGGCCACAGCGGTACTCCACTGTGGCCATGCTTGTTCGGAGATTCACATGCCCACGCCGGAGTACCAGCGTGAGCATGGCACCCCAAAATGACGCTGAGACAAACCGCTAGAACAGTTCACTGCTGGCAGTGCTGGCCACCGGGCAAATTAGCCCCATCATCCAGTGGTCGAAATCCGAAAGCATGCAATCGGTCAAGTCATCGTGCCCCGGATAGAGTCGCAGATTCAACCGGAATCCGCCCGAGTGCAACAAGCGCAGGTCGGACATCACCTGGTTGTCCGAATATTGATGCTCATCAGGTGAAACCGACAACAACAACGGCAATTCACGGGCCGTGTTGATGCGTTGGAAAGCATGGCAACCCCGCGGAACAGGTCCGCCAAACGATGCCGCGCCGGCAAAGAGCTCCGCTAGTTCCATCCCTACCCGCAGGGCCATGGTTCCCCCCGCTTCGTAGCCAGCCAAAAAGATACGTCGAGGATGAATGTGATACTGGTCGCGTGCGACATCAATACACTCCCGCACACGCTGGCAAGCTTCCGCGACGTTGTCCGAGGAATAAGCCCAGTCGTAGCGTCGCTCCGAGTTGCTCGATTTTCGGGGCCCACGCGGGGCGATTCCCACATAGTTCCGCACGCTCACCAGGGGCATGACTTGGCGGAGCTCCAATTCGCAGCTTTGCGGACCGTGCAGCCAGATCACCAGCGGATAAGCGTAATTCGCTTCATAATGGATTGGCGAAAAAACCGAATAAGGGCGAACTCTCTCCGGACGCGGGCGGGCTGTGAGAACTTTACGCTGCTTCGACCAACTACTTGCCGACCAAGAACCGGTAACCACGGGACTGTTGGGAACCACGGAGGAATGGATCAGCGAGGGCGAACGTTGCATAATGGACCGCACGAGTGTTGAGAATGAGATGGGTCAAATACGCCAGCTACGCCGTCACGATCGCTCCGGGACCAACACTTCTCTCTCCGAGCAATTCCAACGCGTTCTCGGTGGCAGCATCGCAATGCAAACTGCCAGCAGGGGACTCATTGGGCGGGGATCCGATATCCTTACCGTGAGAAAAAACGCACGGATCATGCTTCGCAATACGTAGCGTCTGGCGTTGTAATCGACCCCTGCGACGATGTCAACGCCACGCCCCCATTTCGTGCAAAGGAAGTGCTAGCATTGCAAGGCGTTATATTGGGGTGCCATGCCCACGCTGGTACTCCGGCGTGGGCATGGTATCG
>CALMBE010000671.1 GCA_937860165.1 uncultured Planctomycetaceae bacterium | reverse complement strand
CCGTACAGACTTGGCACGGCCACAGCCCCCAGGAGCGGAAAACAAACTTGTCCGCCGTGGGTATGCCCCGCCAAGGCCAAGTCGCCCTGAACCGCGGTGGCCCAATCCATTAAGTCCGGGGTATGCAGCAGTAGCAAACTGAAATGGGGCGTCTCGTTCGAGTTTTTCAAATCGGGCGGTTCCGTGGCCCAAGGTTGCCCGTTGCCCGCCAGGAGCACAGGAACGCCCCGCCACTGGGTGCGGATGCTTTTTGCTCCCAAGTACGTCAGACCGGCAGCGGTAAGTTGCGAGATGGTTTGATTCGCGTCGACGTAGTGGTCGTGGTTGCCGAGGATGAAATAGACTCCCAGCCGCGCACGCAGGCGACCGAGGCAAGCGGTGAGCCACTCGCGGCACTCAGCGTTCTCGATCAGATCACCGGTAATTGCAATCGCATCGACATCGAGCCGATTGACTTCGTCGGCGACAAAGTTGAACCACTCGGGACCCATTCTGCCGGTCAGATGCAAGTCGCTGAGGTGTGCGATCCGCAGTCCCCGCAGTGTTTCGGGAAGTTTAGGAATCGCGATTCGCTTGGTCTCGACGGAGAGCCGCAGCGACTCGTTCAGGGGAATGAGCCCAAGGAGTCTGGGATAGATTCCCCGATAGACGGCGGAACGAAGATGTCTGGGGAATGTGGGCTTTGATATTTGGGTAGAGAGCACGACGCTGGGGTCATCGTCGTGCAACCCCCCACAGCAGCGGGCGAGTAGGTTGCTGAGTCCGACCAGGGCACAAGCCATCACGTAATCGCGGGTCCAAGCAGCCAAGAGATGCGATTCGTGTTGTGTGAGGTAGTGACCCCGCAATTTCCACCAGTACCAGCCGACACCCACGGGCAAAAGAATAAATCCGACACAACTCAGCAACGTGAGGCCATCGATAAGTTTTCTTGGTCCGTTCCAACCGTGCAAGCGATTGACTATCGCCACCCACAAGTAACCGTGACCTAGGATCGCAAAGAAGACAAGCACAGTCGCCAAGAAAGTATTCATAAGCGAAGTACAAAAAAGTGCGGGGCCGCGATCGCCCCCCCCAAAAACCGAAACAACTCAGTCGGAAGAATCGATTCCATCGATCGTGTGTTCGACGGTGCTCAAGAGTTGGTCCAAGCGGAACGGTTTGTAGAGCACATGCTTGAGACCCGCTTGTCGAGCCTTGACGATCGAGTGCCCCGGGTCGTAACCAAAACCGGTCATCAGGACCATGGGGACCTTTTCCATGAGGTCCGCGAGTTTGGTCATTAACTCGTAGCCACTCATGTCGGGGAGTCGAATGTCGGCCAGGATCACGTCGTACGCCGACCCGGCGGCCAGATTTCGGACCATGAACCATGCTTCACTGCCATCGTGGGCCGTTTCGACGACGCACTGATAGCGCTCGAGCAGGGCATGGGCCGCCTGATGGCGCCTAATGCCAATCCTTGGGATGAAAAGAATCAGGGTTATTTGAAGTATGTGAAGGAAGGTGGAGAAATCTTCTTCCAGAACTGTCACTTCTGCCACGGCGACAATTTGAACGGTCGTGGTCTGCATGCGTTTGCGTTCAACCCGATCCCTGCAAACTTTACCGATC
>CALMBE010000670.1 GCA_937860165.1 uncultured Planctomycetaceae bacterium | reverse complement strand
TCGACGATTCACATGCCCACGCCGGAGTACCAGCGTGAGCATGGCACCCCAAAGTGAATAAGTGAGCGGCCCTGGCTAACCAATCCTCACTTGATCCTTCCCCCGTGGCGCAGCCAAGTTTCTAAAAGTTGCGGCCACTGGCCGATGGGCAGGTCTTTTCTCCGCATGCCGAACCCGTGTCCCCCTTCGGCGAAAACGTGCATCTCCGCCGAGACCCCGTGGGCAACCAAGTCTCGGTAGAACCGCAGACTGTTTTCGACCGGCACCACCTCATCGTCGGTGGCGTGGACCAGGAACGTAGGAGGGGTGTTTTCGGAAACTTGTAATTCATTGGACATCAACTTTACTTGGGCCGGCTCGGGCGACTCACACCCGTCATCCAGCGATTGGCCAAGCCATCCGCTTCGCGGTCCTCAGTTTGTTCTTCGCCCACAAAGCTCTCAGAACCAGGTGCGATGCCGTTCCACAGATCAATCGTCGGAAACTCGTCGGCCCCAAATGTGCCCGAAGTGAGGAGCGAGAAAGTCATTAACACACCCAAAGACAAGAACAGGATTCGCACAAGACATTGTATAACTCGAATCTGCGCTTTCAAAATTCCGCGAATATCCGCTCGATCCGCGTTCATCCGTGTCCGATTTTTCTGCATGGCATTCGCCCCTTTTCATTGAGTAACCAGAAACATCGAGTAACCAGAAACTATGTCCGCCATATCCCGACAACCGCGGGGGGATAGGTTCGGATCAACCAGCCCGGCTCACGGCGTTTCTCAGCGATGTTCCCAGGCAACAGGGCGAAATCAAAGGCTTTGTCGGCTTCGATCACCAAGATACTTTCCGGCGGCGCATGCTCCAAGATGCCGACGACCAGTTCCAGCATTTCTGCTTGCCTCTCCTGATAAAACGAATAGGGTGGGCTGCAAAACACCAACCAGGGAAGGATTATTTCCCCCTTCCCCTTTCCGCCATCCCCCCTTCCCTGAAACTCTCGTTTGCCCCACAGAAACGCACTGGTGACCAAGACTTCCGCGCGTTCCGCCACACTCAGAGCCGAGAGGTTTTCTTCGATCACCTTGGCCGTCGGCACATGCCTTTCGATGAAGGTAGCCGTGAGGGCACCGCGACTCAGGGCCTCGATCCCCAGGGCCCCCGTACCGGCGAACAGATCAATCGCGTGCCGGCCCTCCAAGTCGGTGCTGATCAAATTGAAAATCGCCTCGCGGACCCGGTGCTTCATCGGGCGGGTGATGGGGTCGTCGCCTTGCTGAAAGATCTCGTATCGGAGCTTGCTCCCCCGCAGCCTCCCGCCGATGATCCGCAGTTCCGAGACTTCGCGCTCCGGGCCGCGATTGCCGGGCTTCTTCGATTTATTCGGCTTGTTTGGTTTCGCTTTACTCACGTACGCATCTCCAGCCGGTGCTGCCGGGGTGGCAATTATTTGTTATTCTCTAGGACGAGGAGAAACGGGAAAGGCGAAAGGGAAAACTGACCACTGACCACTGACCACTCACCTCTCCCCCATTGTGCATAGAAAAATCTGAAAGGATACACCCCATGAACCGACGGTCCCACGTTCTGTGCTTCGCAGTCCTAGCTTTATTTGCCTGGCAAGCCAGCACTTTCGCCGAGCCAGTTGGTGCCAAAAACCCTGCTGCTGAGGCGGCCAATGCCGAGTTCGAGAAGCTCCAAGCTGCTTGGATCGCACTGGAGAAACAGGTGCGTGACAATCCGAGAACCCACAAAGCAGAGTCGGACAAATTGCTGGGCGAACTGTTCGACACCGGCCTCAAGGTCTACCAAGTCGACTCCGTGAACTATCCGACCGTCAACAGCACACTCTTGGCGATTCCCAACTATTTTGTGCTCGGAGATGCCAAGGGAGACGGCGGCGATCAGTTCGAGAAGGCGCTGCCACAAATCAAAAGTTTGGTCGCAGCCGGGGCGGCGGACAGTTTTCCCCAGTTGTGGTTGCTAGGGGGTGCGAGTGCGTTCTGTACCAATGATTTTCCTCAGGCCCGAGAGTATTTCCAACAGGCAGAGACTGCGGGACTCCTCGGTGACTCGCCTCCTGATCCGCAGCTAGGTCGGTTGTGGCAACTTGCCAAGGGTTTCGCGCAGTCACTCGCCGAGGCTTCGCGGAATTGGGGGCAGGAACAAACGATCCGGGCAGCCGAAAAAACGGCTGACGATTTACCACGCGTGAAGCTTACCACCACGGGGGGCGAGATTGTCATCGAGCTGTTTGAGAACGAAGCACCCCAGGCGGTGGCAAATTTTATCTCGCTGGTGAAAAAGGGTTTTTATAGCGGAGTCCCTTTTCACCGAGTCTTGCCAGGATTCATGGCCCAGGGAGGCGACCCGACCGGCACGGGTAGCGGAGGCCCTGGTTATTCCATTCGCTGCGAATGCCACGGCCAGAACTACCGGCACCATTTTCGCGGCAGCCTGAGCATGGCCCATGCTGGCCGAGACACGGGGGGATCGCAATTCTTTCTCACGTTTGTGCCTACCAGTTTCCTCGATGGCCGACACACGGTGTTCGGCCGGGTGATCGAGGGCATGGACATCGCCGCGGGCATCCAGCGCCGCGACCCCGATGCGCCTGGGAAAACACCCCCCGACGAGATTCTCCGAGCCGCCGTCCTCCGGGATCGCGGTCACGAGTACAAGTTCGAGAAGCTCCCGGAACGCTAAGCCGCTAGCGGCGTGTTTGTCGGTTCCGTTGGTCCCTTTTCCGCTCGATCCTTCGATTGCTTGACGTCTGGGGCCTTGTTGGTACACTTATATCTTGAAATTCGATTCTAAAACGCCCTGATATTTGGCGAACTTATTTTAATGGTGCCCTGACCGTGATTTCACTGGGTGAATTTAATGCATACTAGGTTTCTCAAAATCTATTGCGACATCGTTGAACGGCGGAGTTTTTCTCGGGCTGCCGACGAAAACGACATCTCCCAATCCAATGCCAGCCAGGTCGTTCATCAATTGGAGGAGCGGCTGGGAGTCCAGCTTTTGGATCGCTCGAAACGCCCGTTTGTGATTACCCCCGAGGGAGAACGGTTCTACGAGGGATGCCGCCAGATTGTCCGCGAATACGAGGAACTGGAAAACGAAGTCCGCACGCTCCGGGATGCGTCGGCGGGTCGGTTGCTTGTGGCATCGATCTATTCGGTGGGATTGGCGCACATGAGTTTGTTCATGCGGAAGTTTTCCAGCAAGTATCCCAGCGCACAGGTCCGGCTCGAGTATTTGCATCCCGACCGAGTGTTAGAGGTTGTCGAACAAGGGGATGTTGACCTGGGCTTAGTGAGCTACCCGGAAGAAACCCGCCTGTTGGCAGCACTTCCTTGGCGGAGTGAACCCCTGGTGGTGGTGTGCCACCCCCAGCATCGGTTTGCCAAGGCGGCCACGATTACCTACAGCGACCTCTCGGGGGAGCCGTTTGTGGCCTTCGAGCCGGGTCTGCGGATCCGTGCGGAAATCGATCGCATCCTGATGGCGAATCATGTCGATGCCAATATCGCTTTCGAGTTCGACAACATCGAAGTGATGAAGCGGGCCATCGAAATCAATGAAGGGATTAGCCTCCTACCCGAGCCGACCGTCGAAAAGGAGCTTGCTTCTGGCGCACTCGCCAAGGCGAAACTTTCTGGTGAACAACCGACGCGACCGCTGGGCATCGTCTATCGACGTGATCGACCGCTGAGAGAGCTTGCCCAGAATTTTGTAAATCAATTGCAGATCGAACACGAATTTGAAGAGACTGCCAACCCATCGCAAACTCAACAGGCGGCTTCTCTCAAGAATGGCACTCATCATTGGCAGTAATCTCTGCCGACATGCCACAACTGGAAACCAATTCATGGAAAGCAATCGACCTTTTTCTCCCTTCCCTGCCAAACAAGGATTGTACGATCCGGCGTTCGAACATGATTCGTGCGGAGTGGGTTTCGTCGCCCACATCAAAGGGGAGCGGAGTCACCAGATCGTGCTCGACTCGGAAGAGCTTCTCCGCAATATGGACCACCGGGGGGCGTGCGGTTGCGAGGCCAACACCGGCGATGGTGCGGGAATCTTGACTGCCTTGCCCTTTGAGTTCCTGGCGCGAGTCGTCCAAGCGAAACTTGGTCTCGAACTTCCAGCACCGGGCTGTTTCGCCGCAGGGAATGTGTTCTTGCCCACCAATAAAAAGGAACGCGAGCACTGCAAGCGGGTGGTGGAGGAGTTAATCAAGACCCACGGCCAGCGACTGGTGGGTTGGCGACAGGTGCCCACGAATCGCGATGCGGCGAATCTCGGCCCTTCGGCCCTGGCTGGCGAGCCTGCGATCGAGCAACTGATTGTCGCCGCTGCCAAGGGAGTCAGCGGTGACGCCTTCGAGCGCCAACTGTTTCTCATTCGCAAGCAAGCAAGTCATCGCTTGCGAAGTGACCAAACGCTCTCCCAGGCCAAATTATTTTATGTCTGTTCGCTTTCGAGCAAGGTGATGATCTATAAGGGAATGTTCACCACCGAGCAGTTATTCCACTATTTTCCCGATCTTATCGCAGAGGATTACACCAGCCATCTGGCGATGGTCCACTCGCGGTTCTCGACCAATACATTCCCTTCCTGGGACCGTGCGCAGCCTTGCCGATTCATGAGTCACAACGGTGAAATCAACACGCTCCGGGGGAACATGAATTGGATGCGCGCGCGCGAAGGAGTGGTCCGTAGTGAATTATTCGGTGACCAGCTCTCGAAGTTGTTTCCAGTTTGCGAACCCGATTGCAGCGACTCGGGAACCTTTGACAATGTCCTCGAATTCTTGCTGATGAACGGCCGCACGCTTCAGGAAGCCGTCATGATGATGGTTCCCGAGGCGTGGCAGAATCACGAAACCATGTCCGAGGAGAAACGGGCGTTCTACGAATACCACTCTGCCTTGATGGAACCGTGGGATGGTCCCGCCTCGATTGCCTTTACCGACGGCAAGTACATCGGTGCCGTGTTGGATCGCAATGGGCTGCGACCTTCGCGGTATTATCTCACGCATGACGACCGGGTAATCATGGCCAGCGAAGTGGGAGCGCTCCGCTCGATTCGCCCTGAAAACGTGAAGGCCAAAGGTCGGTTGCAGCCTGGTCGCATGTTCTTGGTGGATTTTGAGCAGGGTTGCTTGATTCCCGACGAAGAACTCAAAAGCGATTTCTCGACGCGGCGACCTTACAAGACTTGGCTCAATAATCAACGGATCGATCTCAACGAACTCGAACCCAACAAAGAGCCTCACGGTTTCGATAGCGCGACCTTGCTCGAACGCATGCAGGCCTTTGGCTACACGGTCGAGTCCATGAGCTTCATGCTTTTGCCGCTGATTCAGGCGGAAAAAGACCCGATCGGTTCGATGGGAAACGATTCGTGCCTGGCTTGCCTATCGGATAAGCCGCGTTTGATCTACGACTACTTTAAGCAACTTTTCGCACAGGTCACCAATCCCGCGATTGATTCGATCCGCGAGGAAGTGATCATGTCGCTGGAGTGCTACATCGGTCCCGAACAGAATTTGCTCGAAACGACCAAGGAACATGCGCATCGGCTGCGGGTGCTGCATCCGATTCTCTCGAATGAGCAGATGGCTGCCTTGAAGCACATCGACCACCGCGGCTGGAAATCGCAGGTCCTTGATATTACTTGGCCGAAGAGCGAGGGGACTGCCGGACTCGAAGCCGCACTCGAACGCATTTGCAGCGAGGCGGAAGCCGCGGTCGATGAAGGGTTTTCGCTGGTGGTGCTTTCGGATCGCGCCATCTCCGCCGAACGCGTGCCGATTAGTTCCTTGTTGGCCACGGGGGCGGTCCATCACCATCTGGTCAAGCAGGCCAAGCGGACTCGTCTCGGTTTGGTTGTCGAGAGCGGCGAAGCGCGCGAAGTTCATCACCACTGTTTGCTTGTCGGTTACGGGGCCGATGCCATCAATCCGTATCTCGCCTTCGAAGCCCTGTGGCAGGCCCGCCGCGATGGTTTACTGGAATCGGGTGAGCCCATTTTGGCGGGTGAAGAAGACGGTGAAGGTCGCGCTCACCCGGCAATTTTGGCAGTTGCCAACCACGAATTGTACAATCCAGGCAACAAAGCCGATCAAGATTTGGTCAAGAAATATCGCACTGGTATTGCTAAGGGAATGCTCAAAGTGATGGCCAAGATCGGCATCTCGACCCTGCAAAGCTACAAGGGGGCGCAAATTTTTGAAGCGGTCGGACTCCGTGAAGAGGTCATTCAGCGATCCTTTGTGGGGACTGCCAGTCGGATCCAAGGAGTTGGTTTTGAAGTGCTAGCCGAGGAGGCTTTGCGTCGCCACACCCTGGGCTATCCGGCGATGAAGTCGGACCGATTGCCAATGCTCCCGAACCCGGGAGAATTCCATTGGCGGGCTGAAGGGGAGCGGCACATGTGGGATCCGCAGTCGATTGCCGATATCCAAGTCGCCGCCCGCGGGGGCGATCAGGATGCTTATCGACGCTTTGCCGCGCATGTGAACAAGGATGCCCAGACGCGGTGCCAGTTACGTGGTTTGATGTCCTTCAAACCTGGGGTGAATGGAGGGCCCATCCCGCTGGACGAAGTGATGCCCGCCCAGGAAATCGTCAAACGATTCTGCACGGGTGCGATGTCGTTTGGTTCGATCTCGGCCGAGGCCCACGAAAGTCTGGCGATTGCGATGAATCGTCTGGGTGGCAAGAGCAACACGGGCGAGGGGGGCGAAGACCCGGCCCGTTTCAAGCCGCTTCCTAATGGCGATTCCAAGCGTTCGGCGATCAAGCAAGTCGCCTCGGGGCGGTTTGGCGTGACGATCAACTATCTCACCAACGCCGACGAGCTGCAAATCAAAATCTCTCAAGGGGCCAAGCCGGGCGAGGGGGGCGAACTTCCGGGGCGCAAAGTCGACGACTACATTGCCCGCATTCGCTACTCGACACCAGGCGTGGGGCTGATCAGCCCGCCCCCGCACCACGATATCTATTCCATCGAAGACCTCAAGCAATTGATCCATGACTTGAAGAATGCGAATCGAGCGGCCCGCGTGAGCGTAAAACTGGTCTCCGAAGTTGGCATCGGCACCATCGCCGCGGGGGTTGCCAAGGGCTATGCGGATCATATCTTGATCTCGGGCGACGGCGGCGGCACGGGTGCTTCGCCCCTGACGAGCATCAAGTACGCGGGACTTCCCTGGGAACTGGGCATCGCTGAAACGCATCAGACCCTGGTGCTCAATGACCTGCGGAGCCGCGTCATCCTGCAAACCGATGGGGGATTGAAAACCGGACGCGACGTGGTCATTGCGGCAATGTTGGGTGCCGAGGAATTCGGTTTCGCCACAGCTCCGCTGATTACCTTGGGTTGTATCATGATGCGGAAGTGCCATCTGAACACCTGCCCGGTGGGGATTGCCACGCAAGACCCCGTGTTGCGGGCCAAGTTCAGTGGCAAGCCCGAGTATGTCATGAATTATCTGTTCATGGTCGCCGAGGATGCACGCCAGATCATGGCCGAACTGGGCTTCCGCACGCTGGATGAGATGGTCGGTCGCGCGGATTGCCTGGAAACCGATGCGGCTATCAAGCACTGGAAGTCCGATGGCCTGGACCTCACTAATCTGTTGGCACCCGCGAAAAAACCGCATCCTCAAGTTGAAACCCATTGCACGCGTTCGCAGGACCATGGATTGGAACTGTCGCTGGACATCACCCGCCTGCTGGACCTCGCCAAACCGGCCTTGGAGCGTGGAGAAAAAGTGCGGGAAGAACTCCCAATCATCAACACCAATCGCACGGTGGGGACAATTCTCTCGAACGAAATCTGCAAAAAGTGGGGCGAAGATTGCTTGCCCGACGACACCATCCATTTCAAGTTGACTGGCTCCGCAGGTCAAAGCCTGGGTGCATTTCTGGCCAAGGGGGTTACCTTGGAGCTCGAAGGAGACGCGAACGACTATGTCGGCAAGGGTCTCTCGGGGGGTCGGCTGGTAATCTACCCACCGCGTACTTCGACATTTGCCGCCGAAGAGAATATCCTCGTGGGAAATGTGTGTCTCTACGGCGCGACCAGCGGCATGGCGTTTTTCCGTGGCCAAGCGGCCGAGCGGTTTGCCGTCCGCAACAGTGGCGCCCAGGCGGTGATCGAAGGGGTCGGCGATCATGGTTGCGAGTACATGACCGGAGGGGTCGTGGTGGTGTTGGGCCCCACGGGGCGAAACTTCGCCGCCGGCATGAGTGGCGGCGTGGCTTATGTGTGGGACCCCGAGGATCAATTCCTAGCGCACTGCAATCTGGGAATGGTTGGGTTGGAGAAGGTCGAATGCGAAGAAGACATCGACGAACTCCGGGAATTGATCGTTTTGCACCAGAATACCACCGGCTCGACGCGTGCCACCGATATTCTCAACCGCTGGGATGAAACTCTACTGCAATTTGTAAAAGTGATGCCGGTCGAATACAAGCGCGTGCTGCTCGAGCACAAAGCCAAGGAACTGGCAGCAGTCGGATAAGCATGTAGGGATGACAGTACGGCATTGGTAGGGTTTAAGTGACTCACGCAGAGGCGCCAAGGCGCAGAGGAATATGGCTGAGGGGCGACGATGTTTGAGAACACCCTATCCAAGGAAATTGTTGATTCTGCCTATAAGATTCACACGACGCTAGGACCGGGACTGCTGGAGTCGGTCTATGAAGTCGTTCTGGCCCACGAACTGAGAAGTCGAGGCTTGGCAGTCGAACGGCAAGTTGTCGTACCAATCTGCTACGAAGGAATTCTATTTGAAGAAGGATTTCGTTTGGATCTGTTGGTGGAGAAGAAGGTCATTGTGGAGATTAAATCGGTTGAGAAAGTATCAGGCGCGCACAAGAAGCAGCTCTTGACCTATCTGCGCCTTACGAGCTGTAAGCTTGGGCTACTCATCAATTTCAATGAAGAAGTAATTCGCACGGGGATCACTCGCGTTGTCAATGGACTCGAGGAAACCGAAAACTAACTTGTTCTGCGCCTTGGCGCCTTGGCGGGATATAAACACTAGGAATTCAGCGACCATATCATGGGTAAACCAACCGGATTCAAAGAATTTGAGCGCAAGGCCGTTCCTTATCGAGATCCGATCGAACGGGCGGGGGATTTCCTAGAGATTTACACCCAACCCGCGGTCGAGCATTTACGGACGCAAGGCGCACGGTGCATGGACTGCGGGGTGCCGTTCTGCCAATCGCACAACGGCTGTCCGATCGACAATCTCATTCCCGAGTGGAATGATTTGGTCTATCAGAATCGGTGGAAGGATGCCCTGGACCGACTGCATAAGACGAACAACTTCCCTGAGTTCACAGGCCGGGCCTGTCCGGCCCCGTGCGAAGGGGCCTGCGTACTGGGGATCACCGATCCGCCGGTAACGATCAAGAACATCGAGAATGCGATCATCGATCGCGGCTTTGCCGAAAAGTGGATCACCGCGCAACCACCTAGCAAACGCACCGGATTTCGCGTGGCCGTGGTCGGCTCGGGTCCTGCGGGATTGGCCGCCGCGGCGCAGCTCAACAAGGCTGGCCATGCGGTAACGGTCTTCGAGCGAGCGGATCGCATTGGCGGCCTGCTCATGTACGGCATCCCCAACATGAAGCTCGAGAAGAAAGTCGTCGAGCGGCGGATCCATCTTTTGCGAGACGAGGGAGTCGAGTTCATCACTTGTGTTCATGTCGGACAGCGCGAAGATTTTCCAGCGGGACACATGACCCAAATCATGCAAGAGCGTGGCTGTGAGATGCGCTTTATGGATCCCCAAGAGTTGCTCGCCGAGTACGATGCCTTGCTCCTTGCTACGGGGGCGACCAAGCCCTTTGATCCCACGGCGCGCTGCCCGGGCCGAGACCTGCCGGGGATTCACTGGGCGATGGATTTTCTCACCCGCAATACCAAAAGTTTGCTCGATTCGGAACTTGCCGACGGGCACTTTCTCTCCGCCCAGGACAAGCATGTCGTGGTCATCGGCGGTGGAGACACGGGTGCCGACTGCATCGGCACCTCGCTGCGGCATGGCGCGAAAAGTATTGTGAATTTTGAGTTGCTCGATGTCCCACCGGCCGAGCGAGCCGCCAATAATCCATGGCCGCAGTGGCCGCGCATATATCGGGTCGATTATTCCCACGCTGAAACCAAGGCCCGACTAGGCGAAGATCCGCGACACTTTAATTTGCTGACCAAGGAATTTGTAGCCGGCGAAAACGGTCGTGTTCGCGGGGTCAAGACGGTCTCGGTTGATTGGTCGAAACCGGGTGAGAAGGCTCCTTTCAGCGAAGTGCCCGGCAGCGAGAAAGTGTGGCCCGCCGACCTGGTGTTCCT
>CALMBE010000669.1 GCA_937860165.1 uncultured Planctomycetaceae bacterium | reverse complement strand
GTATCTGCCAACGAACCGACCTTGATGATGCGAGCGACTCATGACAATCCATCAGTATCCGCGCTACCTACCACAGACTATTTTGGTGGTCTGTTACAGGATCTCAGTGAGGGAGGGTGCAGTGTGCTCGTGGTTCGAACACCGGCCTGGCTTCGACCAGGCACAACCGTGCACATGGAATTTGAATTGCCAGGCTTGGGGCATATCACCAACCTAGCCGGTATCGTGAAGAATACCGACACGCGAGGAGGCGAGGACATCATCGGGATCGAGTTTCACTTCAATCACCTCGAGTACATTGAATATCGCGGGTGGGGCGGATCAGTTCGAAACGCCATAGAACAATGGACGGCACAGAAAGCCATCGCCTTACCGCCCTTGTGACAGCTGGCACTTCCATCCTTCCTGAGAACATTCTTTCCATATTGATCGGTAAAATTTTCCTACTCCTTCCCATTTGAGAATCGTAATCCTGGCTTTATGCCGGAAATCCAGACGATTACAGTGGCATGTATTTTGAAAGTAGTTGTTTCATCTGCTCGAAGCAAAAAAAGTTGGAGTGAATGCCATGGATGGCCTCAGCTCAACGCAACCAATGCTCAATCCACGATGGTGTCTTGCATACGACACGATCGACCGTCACGATATCGACCGCTTGATCGAGTGGCTTCAGACATATCCGCGCCTTACAAAAGGGGCGATCACACTCGACTTTGAGTCGCGTTGGTCGACCTGGCTGGCCCGATCGCATTCTATATTCTGTAACTCAGGATCGTCGGCCAATCTCCTGATGTACTACGCGCTGCTTGCCTCCGGCCGCTTGCGCAACAAGAAGGTGATTGTTCCCAGCGTGGGATGGGTCACATCGATTGCGCCAGCCATCCAATTTGGCTTTGAGCCCATCATGTGCGAGGCCGATCCCGAGACGTTCGGGCTGGATTTGAACCATCTTGAAGCGCTTCTGAAGCAGCATCAGGCTCAGACGGTCATGCTCGTTCAAGTGCTGGGCGTTCCGCACAAGATGCGAGAGGTGTTGGCGCTGAAGGAGCGGTATGGGTTTCTCTTGATGGAGGATGCGTGTGCCGCCATCGGAGCTAGCTACGATGGCCGTAAGGTCGGGTCATTCGGGGATCTGGCCAGTTTCTCCTTCTATTTTGGCCATCAGATGTCGACAGTTGAAGGAGGCATGGTTTCCACGGGTGATAAATCACTTGCGGATCTTCTTCTGATGCTTCGCAGTCATGGGTGGAGTAAGGATTTGGATTCTCAAACCCATGGCGCCTTGGTTACGCAGCATGTGATCGATGATTTTCATTCACCCTTTGTCTTTTACGAGCCTGGGTTTAATCTTCGTTCGACCGACCTGAATGCCTTTATTGGTATCGGCCAACTCGAAAAACTAGATTGGATGACGGAGCAACGGCGACGCAACCATACGCAGTATCTCGACCGTCTGGGCGCACACTTCTCTGTACAGCGGCCTCCGGTGGGCAGTCAGGTAGCGAGTATTTCCGTTGGGTTAATTGCCGATTCGCGAGAACAGCGGCGGCGTATTGTGAAAAATCTTACCCAACACGGCATTGAAACCCGTATTTTCTCAGCCGGCAATCTAGGGCTTCATCCCTTCTGGACCAAACGGTATGGTGTGACCAGTTTCCCTGTCGCCGACCGGATCCATCATTGCGGGTTCTTTCTGCCTAACCACGCGGGGTTGACCGCAGATGATATTGCCGCCATCTCCCATGCGGTCACGGAGGTTGCATGACAGGCCCGTTGTTGGTGACTGGAGGCTCGGGTCTGCTGGGATCGGCGCTGAGGGAGTTGCATCCACGGGCGGTGTTTGTGACGAGCGTGGATGGGGATCTGCGTCGCCCAGATGTGGTGAAGGCGTTGTTCGATGAAGTCCGCCCGAGCAAGATCCTACATCTAGCAGGTTTGGTTGGGGGCGTGAAAGCCAACGCGGAGGAGAACTGTCGATTTTTCGAAGACAATGCG
>CALMBE010000668.1 GCA_937860165.1 uncultured Planctomycetaceae bacterium | reverse complement strand
GGTGTGCCTGGTTCTCGTGGTGAGTTCGCAAGCCGAGGCGGCGAAAAAACGCAACTACCAAACGGCTAGTTCTTCTGCTAAGTCTGCGAGTGAATCGCTGGCTTCTTACAACAGCATCGAGCAGTGCGACTACAGTACCTGTCGTGGCGGCAACTCCGCATGTGGCAATGGCAGCAATCTGGGACTGGGTGCCTCGCTCCTCGATCGCCAGGCCCAATTCTTCGCCTACGGCGAGTACATTTATGCTCGGGCATCATTTAGTGAAGCCGTGGCCTACATTGTCAGCGATGCCAATGACCCTCAAGGGGGGCAGGATATCGTCGAGTTTGATTTCGATTACAACTCGTCGTATCGGTTTGGCGGCGGCATCAATTTCTGCGACTGTGGTGGGGCGATTGTGTTCAACTTTGCCCGCTACAACAACTCCGCCGATTTCGACGTGACGGACACGTCAACCCAGCAGGGTGCGACAATTTTCTCGCCCTACGAAATCGATGCACCCGGTGCCGGTGGTTCTTTGGAAGGCAGTGCCGATGTGGATGTGAAGTCCTATGACGTGGGAATGTCGAAAACGATTCCCTTGGGATGTCCGCTGGGTTGCTGCAATTCGGGTTGCGATTCCGGGTGCGATTCGTGCTGCGATACCTGCTGTGGCGGGGGGGGCGGCGGTTGTGGGGGCGGCAATGGTTGTGGTTGCGGGTGTGGTGGTTGCCCAGCTTGGGACATCACTTGGACTGCCGCGTTGCGATTTGCCCAGGTCGATTGGAATCGGGGTACCACGGCATTCGAGAGCAATGGTAACCAAGTTGACAGCGCCAATACCCGATTAGATTTTGACGGTGCTGGTGCTCGGGTGGGAGTGTTGGGCCGCCGCTATATCGGTCAGAGTGGATGTCTAAGCATCTACGCCAAGGGCGACATCTCGCTCTTGGTGGGTGAGATGAACATCCGCACCGATACGATTGACGACCCCGATGGCACGGCTCCGTTAGCCTTGCGGTCGTACAGCAACTCTGGCACTCGCATGATTCCAGTTACGGAAATCGAAGCGGGCCTATCTGCTCAACTAACGAACAATATTCAGTTGAGCAGTGGTTACTTTCTCGCAGCATGGCACGACCTCGGGATGCGAGACCAATACGATTGGACGATTCCTGGTCTGCAATTGTCGCACTTCGACGACGCCAACATCTTAGGCTTCGATGGCTTCTTCGCCCGGGCGGTGGTGTCTTACTAGTTAGCATTTGCTGATTACTACTCATCAAACGACAACGCCCAGGGGGTTGCAACCCCTGGGCGTTGGTTTATTTGTACGATGGAATTGTCTTCGCTTGCGGTTTAGCGGCCAGACCTAGCGAGGAGGAGTGAGCAGCAGGCGTTCGCGGCGGGCACGACGCTGGGCGCGCAACTTAGCGCGGCGCTTGGTTTCGCTCGGCTTCTCATAAAACTCGCGGACGCGGATTTCCTTCTTGATACCGCTACGTTCGACCAGTTTACGAAATCTGCGAACTGCCTCCTGAGCCGATTCTCTTTCCCGAAGCGTCAACTTAACCAAGTGGATCTCCTAACTTATTCGTGCCAGCTAGTAATGAATATCAGGTCCCCGACTGCTGGGACCACCCGCAATAATACAAGCCCGTAGGATAACATCGGCACCCTGTGGCGTCCAGGGTACCCGAAGGCCCGTTTTGGCCCCGTAGTGGTGGCTTCCAGCCGCCAATTTGGCCCGCTTTTCTCACCATACAGTAACCACGAATTCTACGAATCCCACGAATAATCGCAGTTTTGTAATCCACCGAGAATCCTGGTTTCGCAACCAACCGATTATCATGGTGACTTGGCTAGAGATGAGGGATGCAAGTCCAGACCAGCTAACAAATTCGTGCTATTTGACTCATTCGTGGTTAGAAATCCGGGTTAGTCCCTAGCCCCTGGCCCCCTCTTCCGCCCCCCCTCCACGGCACAACCCGCAAGTTCGTTCCTTGGAAACTTAGACGCAAGGCCGGAGGGCCCTTCGGGCTTGATCCCCGCTGGCAGGGGAGTCGATCAACAAGGGTATCCACTGCGGCAATTTCCCCCCAGGTGCGAAACCCTCCGATGAACGAACTGGCCAACAGCGAATCGCTTCAGAAGCTGGAACATCGGCACGACGAGTTGCTGGAGAAACTCGACCAGCTCTGCCTGGAAATCGAATCCGCCCTGAAAAAGCTGGCCCCGCCGACCGAGCATTCTCCACGTCATGGCCTGTCCGACGCCGCGTGATGTCTGCGGACTTCACGAAAGCAAAGAATGGGCCACGGATAAACACAGATCGGACGGATACGCACGGATAGTTGCAAAGATTAGAAGTTGTACAATTCCAGCTTCTTAATCCGTGCCCATCCGCCAAATCCGCGTTCATCTGTGTTCTAATCTTTTATGTGGTAAGCCTAACTGTGCCGGTCGAGACTTCCTGACTTGCCGATTGCTCGCAGCAGTCGGACTCCCTGCACGGCGCTGAGCAAAAATCCTGCCGTGCCGGGAACCGAAACTCCCTTGAGCGGCCAGACATGGTTGGTCACGAGGATCACCGAGCCTAGAAAAAGAGCGCTGGTCAAGAGTCCCAGCACGAGTCGATTGACCGAGGGTTCCAGCCCGCGGTGATCCAGGTGGACATCGAACCGCCCCGCTTGCACTTGTTGCAGGATGTCGCGGAGGCGGCGGGGGACGATCTCGGCGAGTTGCTCGATTTCGTAGGCCAGTCGGCGGGCCTTGCGGAGTTGTCGTGAGGGGGAAAACCGCCGGGCGATAATCTTCCGCTGATAGGGTTCGAGGACTTCCATCAAACTGAATTCGGGTTCCAGCCGTTTGGCGGTTCCTTCGAGCATGATCAGCACTTTCAAGAGCACCGACATCGGCGACGGCAACACGATGTGGTACTGCAACATGATGTCGATCATCTCCGAGAGGGCGGCTCCCAGTTCAAACCGATCGACGGCCTGATGGGCATAGTGGGCCACGAAATCGGCCAGGTCCAAGCTCAAACTCGTTTCATCGAGCCCCGTCGGAACCGACCCCACACGCATCACCACCGCACCGAGTCGGCTGGCATCTTGCTCTACTATTGCCAGGAGCATTTCCTCGATGTTTTCGCGGATCGATTCGTCCATCCGCACAACCATCCCGAAATCGAGCAGGCCTAGCTTGCCGTCGGGCATCAGGAGCAGATTGCCCGG
>CALMBE010000667.1 GCA_937860165.1 uncultured Planctomycetaceae bacterium | reverse complement strand
GGCGACCTGACCCCCGGCTAAGGGCTTTCATCCCTCCGGGATTTAAGCGCTCCTTTGGAATACACACGAAAGTTAAGTCTGCTACCCATTAAGATTCCTGATGAACCAGTATTTTAGGCTCGAATGGCTTGGTAGAATGGTATCAGATACCGCAAGTAGCCCAGCCATCAATCGAGGATTAAGATGAGATTATCGACGGTGTTGTTACAGGTAATCACAGTGTGCGCCGCGATGCTTTGGTTGAAAACCTCCGTCGGTTTCGGTCAGTCGCCGCGGCCCTTGGGACGGGCTCCCGAACCAAAGGAAGAAAGCCTGACGACTAAAGACGGCGTCCGACTTGGCGTGACGTACTTTGCCAGCAACATGGGCCGGGAAGCCGTGCCCATTGTCTTTCTGCATCAGCACAAAGAAAGTCGGATGGTCTTCAATGCCTTGGCGCGGGCGTTGCAATCCCCAACCGACCCGCGGCTCGATTCGCACGCCGTAGTGACCGTCGATCTCCGGGGCCATGGGACCAGTACTACGGTCCAATATCCAGGGGGAGAGGTTCACACGATTGACTCGGCGAGCTTGCGACCTAACGACTACTCCGATATGGTCGAATTTGACATGGAAGCCGTGAGAAAGTTTTTGGTTGAAAAGAACGACGTGGGTGAATTGAATTTGAACAAGCTTTGTTTGATCGGCACGGGAATGGGTGCTAACGTGGCGATTACTTGGGCCGCGGTAGATTGGGATGCACCACCACTTGCCCGGCGTAAGCAGGGACAAGATGTAAAAGCCCTCGTCATGATATCACCTATTTGGAAGCAACCTGGGATTCCCTTGGTGAACGCACTGCGTCAACCGGATGTCCAGGGGACGATCTCCGTGATGCTGGCCTATGGCAGTCAGGAGACCCGGGCAACTCGGGACGCCAAGACCATTCATAAGATTTTCGCCCGCTTCCACCCCGAGCCTCCGATTGATCAAGTGCGCGAGCTCAAGGATTTATTCGAGTATTCACTCCCAACTACCTTGCAAGGGAGCGCCTTGCTCCTTGATCCGCGCTTTCAGATGTTGGCGAACTTAGACAATTTCATCAAGGCGCGGTTGACCGACAAAAAATACCCTTGGATCGGTCGCAAGATTGACCAGTAGGCTTTGCATTAATCGACCACGCGCTGTGGATCGGCTGGAATTCGCAGTTCGACTCCGATCGGCAGCAAATGGGGATTGGTGAGTTGGTCGCGGTTGAGGTCGAAAATATCGAGTGCCCGGCCAACATCATCGAGATAGCGTTCGGCGAGTTTTTCGAGAGTGTCGCCGTTGCGGACAATGTGTCGCGTTTCCGCGGGCCAGGGAGATTCGGCCAGCGGATCGTCAACTCGGTCGACCGTTTGATAGGCAGGTTGAGATTCGCTATCCATTTGGTGTGCTGCGGGTTCCTCGTTCTCCGTAGGCAGCACGGCTAATTGTTCAGCCAGCGCGGGGTGATTCACAAGGTCGAAACTCTCTTCGCTTCGCTGCCGCGGCTGCCTGGTATTGGAAGTGCTTGCTACGTGAGCTGATATTTGTTCCGGAGCAACCGCTATCGAAGTTGGAGACATATTCTCGGGAACGGTATTCGTAAGTGGATCACCCTGATAGGTTGGGTTTCTCATGCGAGAACTACTGGTGAGCGGCTCGATAGGCCGTTGATCGGTAGGCTTACGAAAAGGCCAAGCCAGGGCAATACCTGCCAGCAAAATGGCTGCACCAAATGCCAGTTTACGGGTTCGATTCACGGATCGCGCTCGCTTAACCAGGAAAAATCCGAAAGGGCACAGATTCCCTATCTGCTTCGGAATTTCCTGCGCGTTCCAATCAACGCAACCCCGAAACCACGGTTTGTAAGGGCGCGGGGGGTGGATCCTATCGATTCGGCAAACTTTGCGGAAGCAAGCGTTGTGGGCGCTATACTGTGCGCGGCCTCCAGTGACATTTTCGGACGACGGCGTAACTGATTGCCGCATCATGGCTTATGAAAAGTTGTGACTCGGCGAAATGTGTCATTTAGCCCCGCGCGGAGTATAATCGGGAAAGCTGGAGCAAATTAAGCGCGAGCCTTCACTGCCCCGCCATCCTCGTTCTTGCTCATCCAAAGGAGGATCGGCGAGGCGATAAAGATCGAACTATAAGTTCCGACGATAATCCCTACGAGCAAGGTAAACGAAAAACCATGAATCCCGTCTCCACCTCTGAAGTACAGAACGATCACGGAGAAAATCGTGGTGAGCGACGTGAGCAAAGTCCGTGAAAGGGTTTGATTGATGCTCGTGTTGATCATCTCACTGGTGTGATGACGGCTCTTGCCCTTAACTTCGCGGATACGATCGAATACCACAATCGTGTCGTTGAGTGAGTATCCGATAATCGTCAGAATGGCGGCCACGATCGTCAAGCTAATTTGGAATTTCTCGATCATCAGTGCTTGAGCCAAGCCCGGGAAATACGACACCAGCCATGCGCTCATCGCCAAGATGCCGATGGTAATGAGCACGTCGTGGAGCAGGGCAACCACGGCGGCGATGCCATAGACCACGCTGTGAAATCGAAACCAAATATAGGCGATGATCCCCAGCAAACTGATCACAATCGAAGCAATCGCTTTCGTTCGCAGATCGCCCGCTATGCGACCGCCGATTTTGTTCGCCAAAGGGAAAACGGGGCGATCATTGGTGGACTTTTCGAGTTGTTCTAACACGGCAGTTGATTCAGAGGTTGGGAGGGCCAACTTCACGTCCCACGTTGCGAACCGCCGGGCACTACCCAGTTGGTAATCTGGGTTCGATAAGTTAAAAGCTACATCGCCATGCCCGGAGGCTTCCAAGGCATCTTGCAGCAACTGCGTAACGGTTTCGTGATTCACTCCTGCATCGAAAACAGCTTCTTCCGATCCAAAACGCAATTGGGCGCTGGTCCCTCCAGCGAAAAGATCGACTGCAGACTCGGACTTGCTTGATTCACTCGGCTTTGAGGCATCCGCAGAGGAAGCCGGTTTTACGTCTTCCTCAGTTTTGGCTACATCCTGTTCTTCGTCGGAATCATCCTTGGATTCCTCGGAAGCCGCGTCTTCTTGGAAATTCACAAGATTCACACTGCTGGTCGCAGGCCCGCGAATCGCTCCCGTTTGCTCGCCTAGGGATTCGATCTTCTCGGCTTTTACCTGGTAAGTCTGCAGGCGATCACCGAATTTCTCTTGCAAGGTTTTCTGAACTGCGATTACGTCTTCCTCGATGGAACTGACTGTGAATCGAGTCCCCGAATTGCCTACCTCGACGAGCGAAAGATTCTTGTCCTTAAGATCCGTCTCTTCAAGAATGTCCTTCACTTCCGAGAAGGTCATCTTGTTTTTTTCGTTGAGTACCAAGGTGACAGAACTACCGCCGGTAAAGTCAATGTTTAATAGATCCTTGCCCCGGTCGAACACTCCGAGAAAACCAATGGCAATGAGTACCCACGACAAGCCGATGGCGAGTCGTCGTTTGCTCATGAAATCAAAATTGGTTACACCGATGATTTGCGACATCTTTAGCTCGCCCAGCAAATTCCAGCGTTCGGCGATATCGAAGACGATTCGCGTCAAGAAGACGGCCGAATACATGCTCATGACGATGCCGATGATGAGCGTAATTCCGAATCCCTTCACGTTGTCGGGAGCAATCTTGTAGATCACGACCGCTGTAATGAGATTGGTTACGTTCGAGTCGATAATCGTGGTCATCGCACGGTCGTAGCCATTGCGAATCGCCATTCGCAGAGAAGCCCCTCGGCCGCGTTCCTCGCGCATGCGTTCGTAGATCAATACGTTGGCATCGACCGACATGCCGATGCTCAAGATCAATCCGGCCAACCCGGGCAACGTAAAGGCGGCGTGCAAGAGAACCATGATTCCAAGCGTGAAAATCAAATTCGCGGCCAGGGCCAAGCAGGCCACAAAACCCGCGAATCGGTAATAGAAAAACATAAAAACGATCGAAATGAGCAACGAAGCCATAATGCTTTTCTTGCCCATTTGAACCGTTTCGGCACCCAAGGTGGGGCTGATTGACTCGCGACTGATTGGCTCCTTGTTGAGCGAGAGCGGCAGGCTGCCCGCGTTGAGAATCCCGACCACGAAGTCGACTTCTTCTTTGCTGTTCACACCCGTGATGCGTCCTTGCGAAGTGATTTTCGAGCGAATCGAAGGTGCGGAGAGGAGTTTTTTGTCGAGAATGATTCCCAAGTGATATTCTTCGCCGGAGGGATTGGGGACGTGCTTGCTGGTCAACTGACCAAACAGAAATGCGCCGCGATCATCGAAGACGAAGTTTACTTGGGGCCGCCCAGTTTCATCGATCCCCGCCGAAGCCTGCTGCAGATACTTGCCCGTCACGTCGAGGCCATCATTCGTCAAAATCAACGCTTGGGGCACTTTCCCCGCTAGCCGCTTCACCACCCGCGGATCCTCACGATCGGGGGGGCCAAATTCGTCTTCACCATAGGGCATCCACTCGGCGACTGTGCGGCCAACCATGCGGACTTCGTTCACGCCCAGCGGGAGCGCCTTGGCCAATTCGATAATTTCCCGGTTTTCGGCGAACACTGGGGAAGCCGTAATGCGAAATTCCAGGGCACCAGCAGTGTAAATACGGCGCTCGATGTAGTCGAGTTCCGATTGATTGGCTTTGGGAATAATGATCTCGATTTGGTCGGGACCATATTCTCGGATCGAAACCTCTTTAGTGCCACTAGGGTCAACGCGTTCGCCGAGTGCCGCCACGAGCTGGCTCACTAATTGACGCCGCGATGAAATCGACTGACCTTGGGAATCGGTTTGAGTGTCGTCATTGTCGACCGTCTTCGTGGCGGTATCCTGAAGTTCGTAGATCAGGGTG
>CALMBE010000666.1 GCA_937860165.1 uncultured Planctomycetaceae bacterium | reverse complement strand
AGGGTTGCCACCCGACATCAGCCATTCATTTTCCGGCATCGCTGGCATAAGTTGCGGTAAGCCGATTTGTTGCTCATACCAGCGCAACGGGGCTTCACGAGCTGTTGTAAGCGAGTGCGGATTCCCGGAAACAATGGCAGTCGGAGCATTTCGAGACCCACCCGCCGCACTTGTGTTCGCAACCAGTTCCTCGGCACGTTTTCGATTTCCCAACGCTAAGTAGCTCTTAGCGGCCAATAAAGCCAGTTGCGGATTCAACAACTCTATAGCGTCGGGCGAAGCTAATAAGCTTTCGTAAAGGAGCGTCGCCGAGAGGTGCCGACCGGAATCCCCTTCGGCTTGAGCGACCCAAAGAGTGGCTTCCATTCCGGCGGGAGTGAAAAAGTAACGCTGCGAAACTCTCCGCATCGCGCCGATGTCTCCAGCCGAGATCGCTTCGTCTAATCGGCGGCGAGCGACCGAGGCGTACATCGACTGATAAAGGTCTCGCCCTTCTGCGGGCAGCGAGCGAATCAGTTCGCGGGCCGACTCTTTCAATCCGGAAACTTTGCCAGGCTTTTCGCCTTCGATGAAAGCGTCCTTTTCGTCGGCCAAGACTTCATCCAAGAAACGAATGGCCTGCGAGTATTCTCCCGCTCCGATGCGGTCGCGAGCCCGTTCGATGCCGCGCGACAGTTTACGTTCCACGGGCAATTCAACCGTTTCAAATCCTTGGTTGACGACCACTTGCCCGCCGGGGGCAAATTGAATCACTGCCCGTTGCTGCACTTGAATCTGCGCTCGAAGTTCCGTGGTTGCCAGAAGCAGCAATACTCCAGATCGACCCACTGCACGCATCCACGAAGTCATGCCATTTCTACCAATGACATTGCGGCGACGGCTCATGTTGTCCTCCCTGGCCTGAATCGAATGGTGATAAGTGCTCGAAAATGTGGTTCCCATATTCCGAGGGAAATCTCACAAGTAATCGTTCGCTTGAATCAGGGAAAATGCCAGGGCACTTGCGGGGCCTGGCTACGGAATCACCTCAGAATCTTAGTCGCGAAAGCCCGGGAAATCGCGCGCCGAGTGGCATTTAAGCGAGTTTTTGGAGAGATTTTTCCAAAAAAGCCTGTTTTTCTAGTGAAATCAGGCAATACGCCTTGTATTTTTAGGCTCTTAGGCCTTAAATCAGCACGTTGAACATTTTCTCGATGCTAGGATTCAAGGGTTTCCTGGTACCACTATTCACTTTAGATCACTAAGGAGGGTTTCCGAACATGGCGAAAGCTGCAGTAAAAAAACCACCAACTAAGACTGAAATCTATGCCAGTATTGCTGAGGCCACCGGCCTCGCCAAGAAGGACGTGGGCGCGGTATTTGATTCGCTCAACGAAGAAATCACCAAAGCCTTGAGCAAGCGCGGACCAGAATCCTTTACGATTCCCGGTTTGTGCAAGATCGTCGTGCAGAAGAAACCTGCTACTCCCACTCGCGAAGGCATCAACCCCTTCACCGGCGAGAAGGCGATGTTCAAAGCCAAGCCAGCTCGCAATGTGATCAAGATCCGCCCGCTGAAGAAGCTCAAGGACATGGTATAACCGGTCTTATCGCCACCACGATGAAATGGTGTCGGTGACCGTTAGAAAGCTGCAAAACTGAAGCCCGTTGAATCGTTCCCCGTGCGGGCGGTTCAACGGGCTTTTTTTCGAGGGGAGCCGCTAAACCGCAAGCGGCGCTACCGCTTGCGGTTTAGCGGTGAGTAAAAGAAGTGGTCAGGGCCGGGATCGAACCGGCGACACATGAATTTTCAGTCCATTGCTCTACCAACTGAGCTACCTGACCCTCAAGCAGCGATTTCAAACTTCGCTGTAATCCAGCCATCGTAAGTGCGCCCACCGCGTGTGTCAATTGGACTGGAACGGCTTACGCAGCTTGCAATTCGGAGCCTGCCAAACTACCATGACTTGAGGGCCGGCAGCCATGATTGGGCTGCTGGAATCCTAGGAACTATTCACCCGTGGGCAGGGCGAGTCACGTATGACCGGCATCTTTCCGCGCGCTAGGCAGACACGTATTCGATGCCCAAGGTTCCACAGGGTTTTGCACATAGCGGGCTTGGCCTGGGTATTTTGGGGAGGTGGGAGCTTAAATCCCCTCTTGGGGGTCAATCCCGAGAGCCCCGAAGTGCGGGTCCTCGTTGATCGTGGTCTGAGATTCTTGGAAGAGAACACCGATCCTCGCCTGGGGGGCAAGTGCCTGGTCGCACTCGCTTTTCTCAAGGATGGCGTCTCGCTGGACCACCCCCGAGTCAAGGAAGCACTCGAAGCATGCGAAAAACTCGACAGCGCCGGCATCCGCAATGAATCGGTTTATGACAATGCCCTGGCGATTATCTTTCTCGCTCAGTTGGATCAAGGAACCCATCGGGAGCTCGTCGAACGCTATGCACAAGTCCTAGCTGATCGACAAAAACCCCATGGTGGTTGGGGGTATGAATACTACCAGACGGGCGATACGTCGCAAACGCAATACGCGATTCTCTCCTATTGGGAACTGCTTCAAATCGGCATTGCCCCGAAGGTCGAGTCGATGGAGTCGGCAGCCAAGTGGCTCCTCCGTACTCAGGACCCCAGTGGGGGTTGGGGGTATCAAGGGCAGGACCCCGGCAACTACAACGGGCAAGTGCAAGAGGCGGTCACGCTCAGTATGCTGGCGGCTGGCCTGGGGAGCACTCTTATTAGCGCCAATGTATTGGGGGCCCTCGAACCTGGCTCGGGACTTGAATCTGCCATTGAAGGTGGACCCATGGAAAAAGTTCCCGCTGCGCTGACCTTGGCAGAAAAATCGGCAATTAAAAAAATTCGCACTCTCGAAGGAGGGAATCTCGACACCGAACTCGTCCTCAAGTCCGCCGCCGCCGGAAAAAAATGGTTCGACCAGAATCTCTCGACTCTTTCTCAAGCAACTTACCCGCTGTATACACTGTACGCGATCGAGCGCTACAAAAGCTTTGAAGAGTTTCTCAGCGGTTCAGCCGAAGAAGAGCCCGAATGGTATCGTGTCGGCTATGAGTATATCAAGGCACAACAACAACCCGATGGGGCGTTGCGCTGCCCTTCGGACCCTCCCTGCGCAACGGCCTTCTCGATTCTGTTTCTTGTGAGATCGACCCAGAAAAGCATCAAGGCCAGTCTCGGTGAAGGGACTCTGATCGGTGGGCGGGGTTTGAGTGCGAATCTCGCGCGGATGGCTCTCAAGGGAGGTCGGCTCGTCACGGAACGAAAACCCACTGAGGTCGACAATTTTTTGAAACTCTTAGATGAGCCAGCAGGTGAAGAACTCGATGAGTTTCTCAGCGACGCAGCATCGATCGATCTAACCAATGTGGAGCCTGGCGATGCCCGGCGACTCGAACAATTGGTAACAACGGGCCCCCCCGAGGCCCGGCTGCTGGCCGTCGAGTCACTTGGCAAACTTCGCAGTCTCGATCATGTGCCTGCTTTGTTGATTGGGCTGACGGATCCCGACAAGCGCGTCGTGCGTGCTGCCCGCGATGGCTTGAAATTCGTGAGCCGTCGGTTCGACGATTTTGGTCCGCCTGATAATTTCACCGAACAAGAGCGGTACGATTCCCTCGAATCTTGGAAGAATTGGTATTACGCGATCCGTCCCGAAGCAAACCAATAGCACACTCGACGCCAGGCGCGAGAGACAGGTCACATCCAGTTGAAGTCGCTAACTCCCCCTAAGTCCGTTCCCTCCGTCAACCAGCGGGGCCCGCAGAATCCGCTGCGAGTCAATAACTATGATCGAACCGCCACGCTGATCATCGCTTCCTTGATCCTCGCGGGATTCACGGTTGTGGGGCTTTCCCTGGTGTTTTTTGCGGACAAGTTTAAGACGGAAGTTCGTCCGATCGCAGTCGTACCCGTCGAGGCCACTAGTCCGGGTGGAAATCAAGGAATTTCCGATGAACCCGATCCCCCTGGAAGCGAAGAAGCCGATGAGTTGAGCGATCCCCAAGTCCAGGAGAAGCTTTCCTCGCTCGCCTCGGCAGTTAGCTCGAAGGAAGTGCTCCTGTGGGACGAACAGGACGAGCAGATTGTGGGTCGAAGCAGGGCTGCTGGCAAGGGAAAAGGTTTGGGGGATAGCCGGATGCCAGGACCGGGTGGCGAGGGAGTTATAGAGCGAGTTCCCAGATGGGAGCGTTGGAAGATTCGTTTTGAACCCGAATCGATCCATGAATTCGCGCGGTGGCTGGATTACAATAAGATTGAAGTGGCGGTCTTAGGTCGCGACAACTTGGTTCACTATGCGTTTGATTTAAGCGGCCAGAGCCCTCGGACTCGGGAAGGAAAGCCTGCTGCCGATAACCGGGGTTGGACCTCGGCGGCCTATGGCCCGATGCCAACGCTTACCGTGCAGCTTGCCCGCAAGGCGAATATCGCAGAGTTTGGCCCCATCGTGTTGTTGTTTTACCCTTTCGAGGTCGAGAGTCTGTTGTGGACACTCGAGAATGAGTATTCCAAGGGAATCAACGTTAACAAAGTCCGAGAGACAGTGTTCACGGTCGTTCGCACAAAAAGTGAATATGAGTTCAAGGTTCTCGAACAAAGTACTTTTTGAACTGTTCCTACTCAGGTTGACGCATGAAGAATCTTGAACTTCTCGACGAACTCGATCAGCGTGACCTGATTCCCGCGGAGATCAGCGAGATGCTGCGCACTAAGATCGCTCAGCAGGGCGATCAGGTGACAGTCGAGTCGATCCTGGGTTTTCTGGTGAAACAGGAATATCTGTCACAGATTGCGGCCAACAAATTCTTGCTGGCAACTCAGCAAATCTCTCCGCAGTCGGAAGTCGGTAACTTAGGGCTAGCTCCGCTCGATGAGACGGGTTCAGAAGATGAAGATGC
>CALMBE010000665.1 GCA_937860165.1 uncultured Planctomycetaceae bacterium | reverse complement strand
ATCGGGTAACATTCGCTTCGAGCCGTCGTGAGCCCACCAGTCTTGCACTCTCCCTGCGCGAGCGTTCAATGCTCGACTAGCGTAAGCCTTTAAGTCCCCCAGCACGCGACCCAACCGTGCGCTTTCCGGCTTCCCTACCACCGCGTGAAAATGGTTCCGCATCACCGAGGCGGCCAGCAATTGCCACCCGCGAAACTCGGCGGTCTCTCGAATCTGCTCAACCGCCACCAGAGCTTGCGCGACCGTCAAGAGTACCGGCGGTTGTTTCAAGAGTTTTTGAGCACTGGCATGAAGGCCAGAAATCATCGGCTCCCAAGCCTCGCCAGGTCGGTCGTGTTCGATGCGGCTAGAAGTCTTTTGATCGCTGGGACGAAAATCTCTCACCGAAGTGATCGACCCCCTCGGATCCCCAGGGAGCCAGGTGCCGTAGGTCGTGCTGGTGAGGAGGCAGAAATCCATGCGGATAGAATACCGCTGCGCGGTAGTGTACGCAAGTACAGTTTCATGGATTTTCGGAGAAAAATGTTCTGGGTTCGCTCCCCCGACTTACGTCAGAGGCTCGTGCAGGCATTTCACGAGCCCCCGCCAGTGCAATCGATCCTTGTCGTGGGGAGAAAAAACCGGTCCAATGGTGCTTTTGACCTCGATACCTCTGGGAGTTCTCCGATGGCGGTTCGACAGCGAAACTTATTCCTCTTAACTGGTTATGTCCTATTCATCTCGGTCGGGTGCCAGAAATCGCCCCCAGCTCAGCCTACGGGAACCTCCGCGACGACCAAGAGTAAACCCACCAATTCTCAGCATCAGGAGCGACCTTTGATCCCCCGCGAAGTCTTATTCGGCAATCCTCAACGTGCGAACGCCCGCATTAGTCCCAACGGGAAGTGGCTGAGTTTTCTCGCCCCCGTGGACGGAATTTTGAATGTGTGGGTCGCTCCGCTCGAAGATCCAACGGCCGCCAAACCGGTCACCACGGACAAGGTCCGTGATATTCGCGGCCATCACTGGGCCTACACGGGTAATCACATTATCTACTCGCAGGATAAAGCGGGGGACGAAAACTGGCATCTTTACGTCACGGATGTCGCCACTGGCGAAACCAAGGACCTCACGCCTTTGGAAAAGATTCATGCCCAGGTGCAGGATGTCAGCCAGAAGTTTCCCACCGAGATTCTCGTCGGACTCAACGACCGCAATCCGCAATTACACGATGTGTACCGCGTCAACATCGAGACCGGCAAACGTGAATTGATCCAACTCAACGGAGGAATGGCTGCTTACTTGACCGATGACGACTATCAGATTCGCTTCGCGTTTAACTACACGCCCGAAGGGGGTACGGTGTTGTTGAAGCCAAAGGTTGCTGGCGAAACCGGCGAAAAAGCCGAATGGGATGACTTCATCACCACGGGCCCCGAAGATGCCATGACAACCGGGCCCGCGGGGTTCGACAAGACCGGCAAGATTCTCTACCTGCAAGACAGCCGCCAGCGAGACACGGGTGCGCTCTTTGCCATGGATATCGCGTCGGGCAAGACGACGCTCGTGGCCGAAGACCCTCGGGCCGACATTGGCAATATGCTGGTCCACCCCACCGAGAAAACCATCCAGGCCGTCAGTTTCAATTATGCGCGTGAGGAATGGAAGATCCTCGACGAATCTATTCGGAAGGATTTGGAGTATCTGGAAACAGTCGAAGACGGCGAAGTGCTCGTCACCAGTCGCACGCTGGACGACACCAAGTGGACGGTGGCGTATATGCTCGACGATGGGCCTATCAAGTTCTACCTCTACGATCGTGCGAAGCAGGAAACCCGTTTTCTCTTTAATAGCCGTGATGATCTGGACCAGTACCAGTTCGTCAAGATGCACACGCCGATCATCGAGAGTCGCGACGGATTGAACTTGGTTTCCTACTTGTCCTTGCCGCCTGGAAGCGATCCCGAAAACGACGGTCGTCCCGAGAAGCCGGTTCCCTTGGTGCTCGATGTGCATGGGGGCCCCTGGGCGCGGGACGAATGGGGCTTCAACGGTTCGCATCAGTGGTTGGCCGACCGGGGTTACGCGGTACTGAGCGTCAACTATCGCGGTTCGACCGGCTTTGGGAAAAACTTCACCAACGCCGCCAATGGCGAATGGGCCGGAAAGATGCACAACGACTTAATCGACGCCGTGGAGTGGGCCGTCGAGCAGGGAATCGCCCAACGGGACAAGGTCGCCATCATGGGGGGCAGCTACGGTGGTTACGCAACCCTGGTCGGACTCACTTACACGCCAGAAGTTTTTGCTTGTGGCGTGGATATCGTGGGACCTTCGAGCTTGGTGACGCTCCTGGAAAATGTTCCCCCCTATTGGATTCCCTTCATGCCGGTGATGAAAGTCCGCGTCGGCGATATTGACACCGAAGAGGGCAAGCAGGTATTACTGAAGCGCTCGCCGCTGACGTTGGTGGACAAAATCGCTCGGCCGCTGTTGATTGGCCAAGGGGCCAACGACCCGCGAGTGACGCAACTCGAGGCCGATCAAATCGTCGATGCGATGCGAGCCAAAAACATTCCGGTGACTTATGTGCTCTACCCCGACGAAGGCCATGGTTTTTCTTTGGAACCGAATCGCATGTCATTCAACGCCGTCACGGAGGAATTCTTGGCCCAGCACTTGGAGGGTCGCTTTGAACCTGTCGGCAAGGACCTCGAAGGTTCCAGTATTCATGTCCCCGTCGGTGCCGACGGCGTACCAGGAATCGGCAAAGCATTGCCCTCGGATCGCCGGCAAATGCCAGAGGCGAAGGAAGAAACAGAATAGCATTTAGCGCAAAGACGCAAGGACGCTAAGTCGCAGAGAAGAAATCATAATTTCCTTGCGACTTTGCACCTTAGCGACTTTGCGCTTAATTATTCTCTTGGGAGAGTCAGATGACTGAGAATGAAATCAGCAAGGTCCTACTCGATTCGGCAATTGAAGTGCATCGTACTATGGGCGGGCCGGGACTTCTGGAAAGTGTCTATGAAGAAGCAGTGGCTTGGGAACTGACTGATGCCGGTCTTAATGTACAACGCCAAGTTGAATTGTCGATTCCCTATAAAGGCCATATTCTGGCAAGCCCGCTAAGGATCGATTTGATTGTCAACCAATTAGTCATTGTCGAGTGCAAAGCGACAACCAAGTACAATGACATCTTCGAAGCACAAGTTCTAACCTACTTACGGTTAACGAAACTTCAATTGGGAATTGTCATCAATTTTGGTGAGCGGTTGATTAAGAATGGATTTCATCGTGTTGTCAATGGACTTCGTGAAGAATGTTAGCGCAGAGGCGGAGAGGCGCTAAGACGCAAAGATTCTGATTTTCCTCTCTGCGACTTCGCGCCTTTGCGACTCTGCGCTAAAACAATTACCTATCGGAATATGAAGTATGCTTCGTTCAAAATGTGGCTGGGTGTTTTTGCTGATTGTGAATGCGTACTTTTCTGCGATCTTAGTCGCGCAAGAGGGTGATGCTCCGCGACTTTCTCTTACCCAGGAAGCCGATGGGGTGACGATCAAGATCGACGGCGAGGTGTTCACGCGCTATTTGACTTGCTCTGGCCGTCGGCCCGTGCTGTGGCCGGTGATTGGGCCGACGGGCAAACCCATGACCCGCGCGTATCCGGTGGGTCCCAGTACCGAGAAGGAAGCCCAGGATCACATTCACCACCGCTCGATCTGGCTCGGCTACGAAGGAGTGAACGAAATTGGTTTCTGGCAGGAACCGGAGCCTGGGGTGAATCCCCCCTTCCCTAGTGGCGAGCAACGTCACCGGGAATTTGTCGAAGTCGCTTGCGACGGGCACGAAGCGATTATCAAGTCGATCAACGACTGGGTCGGCCCCGATGGCCAGAAAGTCTGCGAGGACCAGCGAACTTGGCGATTGGGTACCACGGGCGACCAGCGTTGGCTCGATTGCCATTTTGTGCTCACGGCCAGCGAAGGGGAAATCCGATTGGCGGACAGCAAGGAAGGTTTTTTTGCCGTGCGCGTGCCGCACTGGATGAATGTCGATAGCAAGCTCGGCGGGAAGATTGTGTCGAGTCGCGGACTCACCGATGCGGCTGCCTGGGCCCAGCCCGCGGAGTGGGTCGACTACCACGGTCCTGTAGGGCACGGTCCCGTTGGTGACGAGACCGTGGGAATCGCCATTTTAGCGCACCCGAGTTCGCTCAACTATCCGGCCCCGTGGCATGTGCGAACTTACGGCTTGTTTGCCGCCAACCCGCTAGGCCAGATCGCGTTCACGCCCGAGGCCCAGGATGTCCGCGAGCGACCGTTGAGGATGACACTCGCCCAGGGGGAATCGATCACGCTGCGGCACCGGATTGTGTTGCATCGGGGCGATGAGAAGTCGGCGCGACTGGCGGAAATCCACGCAGCGTACGCCGCTAGTCCCTAGGAATTTTGTGCTGGGGGGCTAAGCCGCAAGCGGCAAGAGTGCTGACGCGAAGCGGTAAGAGCACGGAAGTGATGCCGAGTGCCAGCAGGAGGGCCGAGGGTTCGGGAACGGTTGCTAAGGAGCTTATCAGGGGTGCTGTCTGGCCAAAGGTGCGTTGCCAGATGAGAAAATCGTCGCCGTCGACTTGTCCATTTCCATTGGCGTCGGCGTAGACATCGGTGGTCCCTCCCAAACCACGCTGCAAGTTGAGCAAATCGCGGCCATCGACGTCACCATCCCCATCGGTGTCGCCGTCAGTGTATTTTGCAATGGTACCCATTGAAGGCTTAAACATACCGTATTTGGCCGACCAAATTGCCAGGTCTGCGGAGTCGATTTCCTTGTCATCGTTGAAGTCTCCTCCCTGGAAGCGAACCCTGCCATAGTCTTCCTGCCAGACGGCAAGATCGAGATTATCAACCGTGCCATC
>CALMBE010000664.1 GCA_937860165.1 uncultured Planctomycetaceae bacterium | reverse complement strand
GGGCGGGAAATGGCGTCCCAACACATCCGCCGCTAACAAATGCGCCGCCGCCGCATTGTCAACATAAATCGTGTCGACAACATTCTTCCCCGAACCGACTCGCCGCAATCTCCCTGCACGGGCCCGTTCGATCAACCTAGGCACAAGGTGCGGATCGCGCGGCCCCCAGATGAGATGCGGTCGCAAGGCACAGGTTGCCAAGCTCGGGCTGTTGGCGGTCAACACCGCGCGCTCGGCCAGCGCTTTGCTGCGGGAATAGTGACAGCCATTTCGCGCAAGCCACAAAAAATCGGGCGGGGATTGACGTTCAGCCACTCCGCATTGGTCGTGGCCCGCGAATGTCACACTAGGGCTGCTCGTGTAAACCAAACGTGGCACCCGATGCAATCGACACCCGGCCAGCACGTTTTCGGTGCCGAGGGTGTTCGTTTCGTAGAAACGCTGCCAGGGCCCACCGATGCCTGCAATCGCCGCAACGTGAAATACGCATTCGATACCCGCACACGCAGCCGCAACCGCAGCCGGTTCGCAAATGTCGCCCCGAACGACTTCCGCCCCCAACGCGGCCACCTGAGGAGATTCGCTCCGAGAAAAACAGCGGACACGATCTCCGCGCGCAAGCAGTTGCTCGACGATTGCTCGACCAAGAAATCCGCCGCCGCCGGTAACGAGTGAATGCATGGGGATTAGGGGCTGGAAAACATCTCCGTCATTCCCGCGAAGGCGGGAATCCAGTTCTCAAGATTTCAATACTCGCAACTCTCTACTCGCCCACCGGGCCAACTCCTCGCGATTGATTTTTGAATTATGCCGCACATCGACAGGCAGACTCGCTCGGAACAGAAAATCCTTGACCTTCGATGTAACCTGATTTCGGCCCGCCAGTGTGCCAAGTTGTGTCTTGAGCTCCAAGTAGGGGGTACTCTCGAAATTCGTTCCGTGCTTCTCGATCATCTCGGGGCTTGGCTCGATAATCACCCCAGGGCGCGACCTGCCTGACTCCCCCACACCAACTAGTGCGGCCCTGCGGACTCGGGGGTGCTCGTTGAAAACCCCCTCGACGCATTCCGTAAAGAGCGTTCCAGCTTGCGTTTCCACCCGGTGATTCTTGCGACCGCAGTACCAGAAACGGCCCTCGGCGTCCAAGTAGCCGACGTCGCCCATGCGGTGCCAGATGTCCGCCGGGGGCGAGGACGCCCCGGCTCGCTTGTCGGCAATTTTTGATAGTGTATCCTGCTCGGCGATATTCCCCAGCCCCCAGCCCCCAGCCCCTAAATACTCTCTCGATACTTGCGGTCCTCGAACAATCAATTCGCCGATTTCGCCAACGGGTAATTCCTCGCAGTCATCCAGTTGAGCGATCGGTTCATCGGAGATGCGAATCACCCGCCACTCGATGGTTGGAAACTTCCTTCCCACACACACACCCGCCCCACGAGCGGTTTGATCGGCGGTTTCGGTGAGCACTTCGCTGGCTTCAATTGTGGCAACGGGCAGACTTTCAGTTGCGCCGTAGGGAGTGTGCATTTGAGCTCCGGCAGCTACACAGTCCAGGGTGCGCTGCAACACTTCTGCCGGCACCGGCGCCCCGCAGGAAAAAACTTTGCGAAGCGTCGGAATTAGTTCTCCCTCTGCTTGGCAGTATCGACTGAGGCGGTCCCACACCGCCGGCGACGCAAACGCCTGCGTCACTTGCCAATCGTGCGCCGCTGTGAGCAGCATCTGTGGATCGGCTGTCGCGGGGCGCGCAAAATCCATCTCCGGAAAAACAGTGGTCACCCCCATCGCAGAGTTGAACAACCCAAACAATGCGAAGCAGGCCAAGTCGGCACCACCCGGCTGCAGGTCATACTCGCGCTGAATCTCGGCAACCTGGGTCTCAAACATTTGGTGCGAATAGAGTACCCCCTTTGGTGGACCGGTACTGCCACTGGTAAAAATGATCGCTGCTGGATCGCTGGCCTGCAACTTCGGCAACCGTGACTGCGAGTGACTCCCTTGGGCCAACAACTGCCGATAAGTCGGCCCGCCCCAGAACCAGCGTCTACCGACTGTCACATTGAGGGTAGCTTGTGGAAATCGAGTCCGGAAAAGTGTCCGCACGGCCTGCGCAATGCTGATTGCCACAAAGCCCGCTGGTTCCGTCAAGGCGAGGCACTCGACCAGATGTTTTTTTCCCATGCCAGGGTCGATCAGAATCGTAGTCGCCCCAGAACGAAGTAGTGCAAAGACCAGCTTCACGAATTCGACTCCCGGTTTCACTAACAACACCAGCCGAGTGCCTGGTGTGACACCCAGATCGACTAACCCCCGGGCGAGGGCCGAGGTGTCGTGTTCAAGTTCGGCAAATGTGCAGGTGGTGTAACAATTCTTGCCAGCCATATCGCCATGCCCCGGCAGGGCCACTGCAATCTCGGTGGGCATCTGCTCGGCGATGGCACTGAGCCGATCCGCAACATTCACACCACACATCGCACGCTCGGCCGGAACGGGTTCTTCGGTAGTAAAACCAGGGAAAACCATTGGGCTATTGTGTCAAGCATTCGGATGTGAGGGAATGGCGCGAGAAGGCCGATCGGCAAATTCTTCCCGGCAAGGGCATCGCACCCAAAACCGTAGGGGTTGAAGGCTCGACAATCACTTGCATTCCCAGTTTCCCCTTTCATTCTTTAAGTATGTCAGTTAGCCTAAAAGCATGACTGAATCTGGGCACTCCGCACCTCGTAAACGGGGCCGTCTTACGGCCCCCCAGTTTGCTGCGCTCAAGGGGACTGGCCAGAAAATCACAATGGTGACGGCCTACGATTACCCCTTTGCGCGGTTAGTCGACGAAGCGGGAGTGGAAGCCGTTCTGGTAGGTGACAGTCTGTCGATGGTCGTCCAAGGGCACGACAGCACGCTTCCGGTCACGCTCGATGAAATGATTTACCATGCCGAGATGGTGGGCCGGGCGGTTGAGCGGGCCTTGGTGATCGTCGACATGCCTTTTCCCAGTTATCACTTGGGAAAGCACAAGGCAATCGAGAACGCCGGAAAAATTCTCAAGGAGACGCGTTGCCAGGCCGTGAAGCTCGAAGGAGGCGCCGATCAGGCTGATACGATCCATGCCTTGGTCTCGGCAGGAATCCCCGTGATAGCCCACTGTGGACTCCGCCCGCAAAGTGTTCATCAACTCGGCGGGTACCGCGTGCAACGCGACGAGGCTGCCCTGTTGCACGACGCCCGGGCCGCTGCTGAGGCAGGCGCGTTTTCGGTGGTCTTGGAATGTATCCCTTCGGACGTTGCACGCCGGATCACTGAAAAGATCACGATCCCCACGATCGGCATCGGCGCTGGGCCCGACTGCGATGGGCAAGTCCTCGTGCTGCATGATGTGCTGGGGTTGACCTGTGACTATGTGCCCCGGTTCGTCAAGCAGTATGCGAATCTGCAAGATTCCGCCCTCGAGGCCCTGCGAAGTTTCCGCGATGAAGTCCGCAGCGGAAAATTCCCCGCGGAAGAACACGGTTTTAAGTGACCGAGGGAGTCAGGGAACAAACCAAAAATAGTAAGCGCAAATCGTCATTCCCGCACAGGCGGGAATCCAGTTGTTTCAAGATGTTGCAATTGATTCTTCGCCACGTCATGCAATCGATCACGATGGTCAAGTAGACTGTAAAAGGCACCCGTATCGATGAAAACCTCAGCGGTCATAAACGATCCGATCTATTTCATCGTTCGTGAGGGATGTCTGGGGACCGGGGGGGATCCATTTCTCTCCCAATTTGCAAATTGACATGAGTGAATCGGTCTTGGCAACTGGTTCCTTATTATTGGCCTTCGGTACAATTGGTTCGAGTTTAAGAACTGGTTTTCCGCGGTAGGTGAGTACAATATCCGCACCGCGTTGGACCTTGCGAATGATAGCCTCGACATCGCGGCGGAATTCAAGCATGGATATGTTTTTCATAAATTTTTCCCGACTTCGGTACAGAGGTCGCCCACCGACATCTGGTAATCAATTCTACCCCAAATCTCGATTTCCTTCCAAGATTTTATTGTCGGTGCAATTTACACGCACCTTCTTCGCAATTCGTGGCGCTGAGTCGGTAACGATTGCGAGCGATCCAGCGATACGCGGGCCGCAGCAGAAACATGCTACCCGGGAAGTATAGAAAGGGGGCTGCCCACCAGAGTCGGCGGAGTCGCTTCGTGAGGTAGCGAATCGCCTCGGGGCCCCAATGTCGGTTGCCCCGTGCGTCGACGATGCACATCTCTTGCATGAGGCGGTCGTGGGTGAGATCGGGCCAACGTGCCGCGACCTGGGGGTCGTGAAGCGAGAGATAGGCCAGCTTGCCTTGGCAATCCCACCAGGGAAGTTTCTGGACCTGAGCCGTGCAGATGCGGCAATTGCCGTCGTAAACGACGATATCGGCTGCGGGGCGATCATCGGGTGTGGGAAGCGGCGGGTTGTTCATAATTGCGCGGCTTGAAACGCCCAGGGATTGCAATCCCTGGGCGTTGGCAATCCCTGGGAGTGACTTAGGGGGCACGAACCGATAAAATAAACGAAGTGCCAGCCCCTCATTCTACTCCAACCCCGGTTTTCAGCTAGGAGCGATGGCTATGGACCAGATCTTGTCGCAAGTTGCCCGCGCCCGCCGCAGGTTGTGGGTAGAGTTGTTGCTCAATCGCTTGATGCTCTGCTGTTTCGTCGCTCTAGCGGCATCCTTGGTGGTAATGGCCGTGCCGAAAGTGGTTCCCATCGAGAACTTGCCCGCGCAATGGGCCTTGTGGTGTGGGGTGGTCGGGCTGGGATTGGGAATAATCGCCGCCTTGGTATGGACTCTCGCAGATGGATTGAGCCCGCTCGATGCCGCCGTGGAAATCGACAATCGGTTCAACCTCCGCGAGCGC
>CALMBE010000663.1 GCA_937860165.1 uncultured Planctomycetaceae bacterium | reverse complement strand
ACCCTCATTTTTCGATTTTCAAAGTCGCTAGCCGCGAGGCGATGCCTCGCCGGTGGCACCCGATGCCTCGCCGGTGGCACCAAGCGATTCGGTGAATCGCGGCTAATTGTGCCCCTGTAGAGTCTCGTGAAAAGTTGCTAAGATCATGCTAGCGCAAAAAAGTGAGGGTTCTTGCTCGCCGGAACAAGAACCCTCTGATTCTAGGCTGACCGATGGGCGAACTTGCGTTCGTCGCTCGGAGACCCACAGCCTGATGATGGCTATCGTCTTGCCAACTTGCTCGGCTTAACGACGAACTAACCTCACAGCCCCGGCACGAATTAGGGTACACCTTGCAAATGGTACAACCGGCAAAACTGGCTCTCGAAGATGGCACGGTCTATGCAGGCACGTCGATCGGTGCCGACGGCGAAGTCAATGGCGAGGTCTGTTTCAACACTTCGATGACCGGCTATCAAGAGATACTCACCGATCCCAGCTATCGCGGACAGATCGTCACGATGACCTACCCGCAGATCGGTAACTACGGTGTCAATGCTATCGACCACGAAAGTTCGCGGCCACACTTGGCGGGGTTTGTCGTGCGCGAACATAGCCGGATCAAGAGCAACTTCCGGTCGGAAGGAGCGCTCAGTGATTTCCTCAAACACTGGGGCGTCGTGGCCATCGAGTCGATCGATACCCGAGCATTGGTGCGCAGGATTCGTTCGCAAGGGGCGATGCGAGGTGTGCTGTCCACGATCGACTTGGACGACGACAGGCTTGTGGCGAAAGCGCAAGCGAGCCCTGGCCTCGTGGGGCGTGACTTGGTGCGCGAGGTGATGCCTAGCGAGGCCGCAACTTGGGACGAAACGTTGAGCGAGTGGACGCATTTGAATGCGGAATTCGGAATGCGGAATGCGGAATGGAATAATCCGCAGTCCGCAATCCGCAATCCGCACTCGTTTCATGTCGTTGCGCTGGACTATGGGATGAAATGGAATATCCCTCGGCATTTGGTGGATCGGGGGTGTCGGGTGACGGTGTTGCCGGGGGACTCGACTGCTGAAGCGGTTCTCGCCTGTCGGCCCGATGGAGTCTTTCTTTCCAATGGTCCTGGCGACCCGGAACCGCTGGACTATGCCATCGGCACGATCCGCGAATTGCTGGGCAAACAGCCGATATTCGGCATTTGCCTGGGGCATCAACTGCTGTCGCTAGCCTGCGGGGCGAAAACTTTTAAGATGAAATTCGGTCATCGCGGGGCCAATCAGCCCGTACAGCATCTGGCCGACGGCAAGGTGGAAATCACTTCCCAAAACCATGGATTCGCCGTCGATGAGGACACGCTCCCCTCAGCCCTGGAAGTAACCCACCGCAGCCTGAACGACGGCACAATCGAAGGGGTCCGGCACCGAGAAGTGGACGCCTTTAGTGTGCAGTACCACCCTGAGGCCTCAGCCGGGCCGCACGACAGCCATTACTTGTTCGAGCAATTCATGCAATCCCTCGCCGCTCATGGCTTAGCGACTAAGTAGTTCGATTACCTCGAGGGCGGCAATCGCCAACTTGGGATCCCGTAGTTCTTCGCGGGCCATGCGCTGACTCAGATCACTGGCATAACGCAAGTATTGCTCGCGAGATTCTTCTACCAGTTCCCAGCCAATCTCTTGGACCACCCGAGGCCATAGTTGGCCGGCGATCGTCAAGGATGCCTCGTCCCCTCGAATCGCCATGAACACAACATCGTCAAGTTCTTCGAGCAAAGCGCGTACGTGCTCCGACTCCGGTTGCAGAATTTGCGAGGGGATAACACTCGTTTGGACAGTTGCCGATGGTTCAGCGGAATTCTGACCGGAGTGCGCGGAATGAGGTCGATGATTCATCGTGGTAGGGATTGAACTATGGTTAAGTACGATTCAATAAATGCTTCAGTTTTCGATTAGTCCGTTGGGAATAGTGAAACCGCAAAGTCGCAGAGGGCACGGAGAAGAAATGTGGCTAGTGGTTGGGGAAGATTCCCGTCATTCCCGCGCAGGCGGGAATCCAGTGCCCTGGAATTCACTTATGACCTACGACTTATACCCTTCTTTTCTCTGAGTCCTCTGCGACTCTGCGGTTTATTTCTGATTCAGGCCTTAAGAATTCGTAGGCCCCGAGTTTCGTTTCGCTTCGCGCCGCGATTGCACGCGCTCTCGGAGTTCGGCACTTTTGGCTCGGGGGGCAGAACTTGTGGGCGTGAGTTTTTCTGCGGGACATAACGGAGGTTCGCTATTCGTGGGTAGCACTTTCGACATTTGCTCGGAGAGTAAGGTGTAGTATTTATCGAGGACCTCGTGGAGTTCTCGAAACTCCCCTTTCCAGGTATCTTGGGCCGCGGAAGAATGTTCTCGTTCGGCCAGCAGTTTGGCTTCGAGCTCGATGATGCGTGCCCGAGAGACATTCAATTCCGCATCGAGTTCGGCTAACCGATTCTCGAGTTCTTCTAGTTCTTGCAGTTCCTCGCTGCTTACTTCTTCGAGTTGTTGGAGTTCGTCGCGGGCAGTCGCCAGTTCTAGTTCGAGTTGAGTGAGCTTCTGTTGAAGGTCCGATTCGGAAGCTTTTCCCTTGGAAACCGCCTCTTCTCGCAAATCGAGATCGGTTTCTTTGCGAGACAATTCGCTTTGCCACTGGGTTAGTTCCTCATGCAGTTTTTCCAGTGCGGAAAAGGAATCGTGGATCCAACCACCCAATTCCGCGTTTTCCGTCTGCAAAGCCTGCAGGGGTTCTAAGACTTCGTGAATCGAATCGAGGGTCTCGGTAGTTGGTGACATGGCAGGAAGTGGCTAGGTTTGCGCACTTAGGCAGGTAGGGAAACGTCCGGCACTCAACGAGGGAGATTGCAGTCAATATCTAACAGCAGAGATCGGGTGCGATTGGCAGGATGAAATTCGCACTTAGAAAAGTTAGCAGGGCAAAACTATGCACTCCGCCGTTAAAACACTAGCTCACGAATTGCCTTGAGGCAAATGTAGAATCTCAAAAGCTTCCTGACAAAGGAAAAACTTGATATGCTAAGAGGCATTGCAAGATGTTGTTTTTTTGCCACATGCAATTTTGGCTACTCAATCGTGAAAACCAAATCCCGGAAACCAAAGAAACCTCCCAAGCCAAATCGCTATATTCCGCCGGTCGAATCCAAAGGGAGCGAGGCCGTGACGGTGGCTTGGACCGTATCGCTTACGACATTGTTCTTCTGCAACTTGACCATCGTGGGAGCCCACTGGCTTTTGACCAGTAGTCCAGACAGCCAAGGACTGGCAATGTTCAAGAACTTACTCTTGATGTCTGGGGCGCTGGTGGGCCTTCTCTCGTTGGCCTTGTTGCCAATCTTATACCGAGTGCGTACCGTTGCCCCGCCCCAAAGCCTCGTCGTGTTTGGCATTTGCCTAGCAGCAGCTCCGCTAGTTGCGCTGGGAGCAAACGTGCTTCGCTAGGTCGACGGAATTGAACGCCGCAGTCGGTCCCAGAGCAGAATTCCCGCGAGCGACTTCGCATCTTCGATTTCACCTCGTTCTGCCATGGCAACGGCCTCTGCCCAGGGCACAATGAGATTGTCGATTTCTTCGCCAGCTTCTCGGGCGGTTTCTCCGGCCGTCAGCCCTTCCGCGACAAATAAATGCATCCTTTCATTGAGGATGCCCGGGGACATAAAAAATCCCGGCAGCTCGCGCCAATGCTCGGCCGTGTAACCGGTCTCTTCACGGAGCTCGCGAATGGCAGTCTGGGCGGGGGGTTCCGGAGGCTCGATTGTGCCAGCTGGCAATTCGATCAAGTCTTGACCGACTGAGACTCGGAAATTTCTGATTAGACAGACGCGATCTCCCGCCAACAGTGGCAAAATTACCACTGCTCCGGGGTGGACAATGATCTGTCGAGTGAGCCCCGGCCCGCCTTGGGCTGAGCCCTGACAGTATTCCATCACACGAAACCGACTGCCAGTGAATAGTAGTTTTGGTAATTCAGCCATGTCCAAGCTCCCGAAATAATGCCTGGATCCCCATTTTTCTGTCGAATTCTAGCATTTCCAAAACACGATTTGCCGACAATTCCAGCCGTTGGTACGATACGTAACTGGAACACAAATAGGTTGTCGGGGGGCTTGTCTGGCCAGCGGCAATCGACTTGGTAGCCATCGCCACATCGAGACAACTCGCTACCCTCGCAACTCACATGACCTCGAACACCGATTATTGGAGCCTTTGCATTGGCCGTTGGCGAGGGGTCGAGATCCGAATCCATGCGTTTTTGGTTTTGGCATTGCTCGCGGCGATGTTGTTGACCCGCGAACCAGAAGGGGTCGAGGTACGGCTCGTATGCTGGTCGTTCATTATTCTCGTGACGAGTGTTACCTCTTACGAATTGGTACGAATTCTGACAGCTCAACGGGTCGGTGGCCAGGTAAAGTCTCTTGTGTTGGGCCCTGTCGGAGGGCTTTCGCAGATTCAAGTCCCTGCCGATCCACCAGCCGTGTTGCTAACTGGTATTGTGGGACCAGGATTTCTGTTTCTCACCGTGATGCTGTTCGCTTGCGGCCTAACTTTGGCGGGAGATCGCGACGTCCTGCGCCTGGTTGTGAACCCGCTCAGTCCAAAGATCATGTATCCTCACGTGGGCTTACAAGAAATAGGGTTCGAACAACTTGCCCAACTCAGCGTGTGGATCAATTCATTCCTGCTAATGATTGCCTTGCTTCCCGTCGAGCCTTGTGCAGGCTCGGAGATTATTCGAGGTTTTCTGTGGCCCCTCGTGGGGCGAAATACTGCTCAGACTGCTACCTCGCACATTGCACTCGGCATGTCGGTTTTTTTTGCGTCGCTCGCAGTGTGGATGGCTTCGAGCCGTGATGTTGAAGGCACGCTCCCGAGTTGGTTTCCCTTGGCAGCCACGTCGGTGTACTTACTGTTCGCGGCTCGAAATGGTTCGTCAACCCGGCGTTTCGACGCAGGGATAGCAATCGATCAGTTTGATTCCGATGACGAAGATTGGCTTGCCAGGGGCATGGTTGAGGAAGATCGAGAAGCAGTCCTGGTCGAACACCTCCAAGATAAGCAGCAAGAAGCCTTAGATCGCAAACGGAGAGAACGAGAAGCAAATGAAGATGCACGCGTCGATGCGATTTTGGCCCGGCTTCACGGTTCGAGCTTCGCTGCCCTCTCAGAAGAAGAGCGCGCATTTTTGAAACGAGCAAGTCGGCGATATCAACGTCGAAGAGGAACAACCGGCGACAATCATGCTGAATCCTAAGCCGGCGTGTTCCCAGACGCTTGCGGCTTAGCTGCCCTGCTCCAAGTCACCAACTTCTAACCGTGACGGTCAAAGCGCGATCGCGTTTCAGTCTTCCCATGGCACGAATCACCCAAGATCGCGAAGATCTCCTCAGAGACGCCAAGGCCTTAGTGCCTCGGATCATGATGAAAATAGTTTGGGAAGGGATCACAGTCGAGGTGTTCGCAGGCTTTCGTGCCGGAGGAGCGCTGAGCCTTTATTTTGGAGCCGAGCCAGTGGTCCACTTTAACAACTTGGGCCAATTGCGACGCGCATACGTCGATGGACAAATCTTAAAGGCCGACACGGGAAAGCTCTTTGCCTGGACCCCGCAAAGGCTCACTACAGCTACGGTCATGTTGCGGCGGGAACTCGTCGATTCTGAAGTGCAGGTGTTCGCTGAATTGCTTTCTTTGAAACTGGAGAAACTCAAATCGGCGATTAACCAAGGCACATTGGAGATCGTGGGCCAATTTCCCGCGGACGGAGATGCGCTGCAGAGACTACAACAGTGGTTGGAGCAAGCCCCTCCATTTTCTATCGCCGCATCCGCGCGCGTCTGCTAGCAAACCACGGCCATCAGGAATGCCCTGTTAGAAAGGGAGCAATGATCGTGGCCGACCCAAGTTCGCTCTCCAAGACGCTACCAATCGAGTTCGCTGCCCGAGAGATAAATCCCATCCCCAGTGGAGCCGAGTGGCCCGGCGACCAGATACCGCTAGTGATAGTCCCCACTTCGATCTGATTTTGGAACAAGCTGGTCCCCACTACGGGAATTGTAGTACCCGTGAACTTCACGCTCGCGAGCTTTTTGTTAACATGCCCGAGGGCGTCGATGCGAGCGATCGTTTCTTGCCCCAGATAGCATCCCTTTTTGAAGCTTATCGCACGACGATCACGGTCGATTTCTTGGGGGAGGTGGGAACTGTCGAAGTCCAAACCATAGAAAGGAAATCCCGACTCCACCCGCATCGCGGTAAAGGCGGGAGAATCGAAATCGACAATCCGCGATGTGGATATCCCTTCTGAGAGACTGTCACACTCACAGGCAGCAACCCGCAAGAGAAACCCACCAGGCCAAACGAGGTCTGTAGCGACCACCAGACATTGAGTGTCACGCAGAAAAACAGTCGTGGATCGCCAGCTCTCGGTGGGAAGTTGGGCGGGTGAATCCAACACGTGGGCTAGTCGTCCTCGAGCTTGAGGGCCACAAACAAAGAACCATGAAAAATCTGACGTGGTTTCGCCAAACTGCACGTCTTCACGGATGATATAGCGCTCCAGATGGGCAATCAGTTTTGAGGCTTGCTCAGGCAGGGTCAATAGGGTGAGCTGCTCTTGCTCCACCATAACCAACAGGTGCCCGACAATTTTACCCTTAACATCAGTGCAAAATGCTTCGCACCCAGTACCTGCTCCGAGATCGCGAATGTTGTTCGTACACATGTTGTGCAAGAACGAAACACGGTCCTGGCCACGAATCACAAGTTGAGTCCAATTGCTCAGCAGCACCAGCCCACAGGAGCTGGTCAAGGCACAGTAATCAGCTTCCCAGGTTGGAGATTCAGTCTGATTCATACTCAACCGATTTCAGAGGGAAGGATCCAACAGTTTAGGTTGAAGATACTGTGCTTGGTCCAGCACAATGCAACTCCGAGCCCCCTTTACCAAACGATTCAATTCCTCTGTGGAGCTAACCGGTGCGAAACCGAGGCTTTCAGCCAATTCCGGGGCGAGCTTACTTTGGAGATAGACTGTACTTTGCTGTAACACCTGGCAGAGCAGCAATGCGTGAGCACTGTCGGGGTGTTTCTCGGATTGCAAGGCACGTTCAACCGCGGATAAATCTGGGGCATCCAATAAGCGCTTGAAGCCTCGGAACGGAGGCCGCTCGAGTTCCGTACAAACAGCAATCATGCCATCCTCCGTACGGATTGCATCTGCAGCTGCCACCGCCCGAACCAGATTGTGCCATGTCTGTTGAGTCTGGTCACCTGCAATTCTAGCCACCACTAACTCTGCCCTGTTAGGAAGAGCAGGCGACCAAATTTCTTGATAGCGATCTCGAGCTCTGTTAACAACCAGGCCAGTGGGACCACACAGAATATCGGCGATCTTGTCTCCGGGACCTGGAACAACCAGCACCACATGGCCGGTTCCCAACAAGGCATCGAAGGCGGCTAACTCGTCCAATAACTTTTGCCGTTGCTGTTTTGATTGCTGCGCGGCAGGCTGGCTGAATCGTTTACTCATCGCGTTATCGGAAAATCGTGGAAAGAAACTGCCCGATATTGCTTGAGGATACGCCAACGGAATCGCGGCACCGATGGGAATCACGATGTCAGCCTCGCACAGGATTCGGCCCAGTCTTACTGGGAGGCCTTCGGGTGTGACCGACAAGAGGGCCAAGTTTTCTTCATCCTCGGGATTGTGAATCTTCACCTGTGTATTCGAGCCCACCAACTCGATGATTCGGCCTGTGAGCGGTGAATCGCTCAAGTACTCTGGTGCGAGCAGTACCTGGATTGCTGCCTGCTCGATCCTCGCTAATCCAAGTGCCGTCAGAGTGCCATTCAAAACTTGCTCAACTTCTCCTACGCCATACTCGAGTGAAATGGCTACGGAATCGCTGGGGACAGTCGACAGACTCAAAGCAGGATAGCCGAGTGGGTGTTCGAGCGCCTCTCTTGTTTTGGCGGCAATCTCAAGTCCGGTGTATGAGGTGGGAGTATTGGCGCGCACGATGACAACACCGTCGTGCTCCGAATCGACTTTCCAGTAACTACTATTTGAAACATAATCTTTCATTGGAGATTAATGCGAGGTGAGTCGCTGCCCGACTGTTGCCTACTTTGCCTGAGGGCTAGAATGTGATACCTTTACCTTGTTTCCAGGCACTTTATTGGGACAGTACAATCGGTTCCGGTCAAGTGGGACGTTTCTCTCGAATGATACCCAGCATAATAGGGAAAATCTGCCCAATCAGAAAGTATTCGATGAATTCCCGTTTACGTTTCCTGTCGCGTCGAGCAGGCGAGCTTTCTTGTTCCTGCATCGTCTTTTTTATGATCGTGGGCTGCAATCGGAGTGGATCGACTCCTCCAACAACGAAATCGGAGCGACGCACGGTAATTTCCGCCGAGAAATTGCTGACTAAAGTGCGCGACACTTACCGTACGGCAAATTCCTTTGCCGACAATGCCGTTCTTTCTCAGAAAGGTGTAAGTCGCGTCCTTGGTACGGTTACAGAAATCCCCTTCAATCAAATGTCGATCCTATTTGAACGCCCCAATCGCTATGTGATCGTCTACGAGGATGCCGCTTCCAATACGGAAGGTCGTTCGAAATATCGTATCGCGTGCAATGGCGAGGTAATTCGCTCGGAAGCCAATCAACTTCCCGAACAGATTCACGAGGCCATTGCCCCACGTTTGGCAACTGTGGACAACCTGGTACCTGAACCTGAATTGCGTCAGGCTATTTTCCAAGTGGCAATGGAGAATCTATTTCCACAATTGAGGTTATTACTCATCGGCGATCCGGATCAACCGATCTTTCCCCGAGCAAAGGGCATGCGGCTGATATCCGACGGAGTCATTGACAAGGAGGCCTTCTACCGCTTGGAATTCTCCGAGCCCGAAGGGAATCGCATCCTGTGGATCGACAAAGAACGATTCCATCTGCGAAGGATGGAAATCCCGACCGAATCGCAAAGAGAACAACTTGATCCCGGGCAGCAGTTTTCCAGTTTTTCAGTGGAACTAAATTTTTCCGAGGTGACGTTTGACCCTCAAATTGACAACACGAGTTTATCCATTGACGTCCCCGCAGCAGGCCGACTTGTCCGACGATTTGTTTCGCCCCCCCCAGAGGCCCCCCCATCAAGCTTGGGGAAAGTAACAGATGAATTTGAGTTTCGCTCGGCAGACGGAAGCACGGTCACTCCTGAGACTGTTGTAGGAAAAATCTGTTTGTTCGATTTTTGGTCCACAAATTGCCAGCCGTGCAAGCAGCAAACTCCCCTCTTGGAACAGGCGTACCAAAAGTTCAAGGAATCCGATGAGGTAGTCTTTTTCTCGGTAAGTACCGACCCCGATTCCATCGACACGTCGACTGTAGAAAAGACATCGCGGGCCTGGGGGTCTACGATTCCCGTACTGCGGGATCTTAAAAAATCCGCGTTCGACAAGTTGGGTGTCAAATACACGCCGACAATCTTGCTCATGGACGGCAAGGGTCGATTGCAATTGAATCAAGTGGGAATGATTCGCACGGCGGATGAACTGGCATCCAAGATTGAAGGTCTTCTCGAAGGAACAGATTTGGCCGCCGCTGCCCGCGAGGAGCATGAACAGCAAATCAAGGAATATGAAGCCATCCTTGACGCCGCGACAATCAACAGCTCTTTGATCCGCAGCGCTGCGACGCAAGCGAAAGTCGCCTCCCAGGAATTGCCAGATCAATTGTTGGCAGAATCGATTTGGGAGACTCCCACGAGTTCAATTCACAGTCCTGGAGACATCGCATTGATTTCCGACGATGCGGGAGAACCACGGGAAATTATAATTCTAGAGGGTGGCACTGCGGTTGTACGTCTCGATGCCAAAGGCCAAGA
>CALMBE010000662.1 GCA_937860165.1 uncultured Planctomycetaceae bacterium | reverse complement strand
CGGGAGCGCCGGTAGTGTCGGCGACATTGCCCGGGTTGCCGATGTCGACGAACTCGATATTAAAGGTGTTGGCCCCGCTGCCGAAGGTGTCGGCACGGGCGGAGGGCGAGCTAGTGACGAGCAGCACAATTACCAAGGGGGCGAGCTTCATAGGTTGTCCTAATCCAAAGTAAGATCGAGAAAAAATTCAGCCAACGAAAAAACGGCGGTCGGATTTGCTCGCTCGCGTCCCCTGGCGGGGCCGGGCGAAAAAAATCCAAACGCCGTTCTTTGTGAATTAGCAGTTACCAACAATTTCCGTGAACCATCACCTGGAACCGCTCCAGGAGTGAACATGTCGCACTCATTGTAACCAGCTTCGTTTCCCGGTGTCTAGTAAATTGGGGAAAAACCGCCAAGAACGCCTAGAATTCAGAGAGAATACTAATAAACGCTAATCTTCGCTAATTTTTTATTAGTGGTTATCAGCGAAGATTAGTGTTCTGTTTTTCTTTTTCTTGGCGGTTCAACTCTGCACTGATGCCGACTTGTTGAAATGCCCGGCCAAAACCTGTTACTGGGGGGAATTCAGGGTTACAATGGCGCTTGGTGCAGCGTCACAGCGAAGAATTCGGGTCCAACTATGAGCCGTCGGCGCTAGCCTCGGGTTTTCTCGGAATCACCCGACGCTAGCGCGTACGGCTCATGAGAGGAGATGTCTGTGACGAAACACTAGCCGGAACTACTCTTTTTGGGGCAGCATTTTTTTCTCTTCCTTATGATTCGACACCTCGGACATACTCTGGTTTTGGCGGTGGCTGGGTTTGTCTCCCTGGCCCTGCAAGTCCTGCCCGCCGGGGCGATCACGACTTCGTTCCATATCGGCAACAGTTTGACCTACGACAGCAAGCCGCTGGCCCTGGAAGGTTTTGGGTCACAACGGGGTTTTACGCATCAAGTCGGCCAACATATCAAGGGTTCTTCGAGCCTCGAAACGATTTGGGAACTTCCCAACACTTACAGCGAGGACCTCACCAGTTTCGGGAGCTTCGCCACGGCCCTGCCTGGATACGATTGGGATGCCGTCGTTCTGCAGCCCTACGGGGCCCAAGATGCCACCTTGGGGACGGAGGTGGATGCCTTTTTGAATTTCATCAATCTCACCCGCTCGAATCCCGCCAACCAAGACACGGTGTTTTACGTTTACGAGGCTTGGCCTCAATACGGCAATTACCTTTCCACATGGACAGCCCCGACGCCCGATGACCCGAACCATTTCTTCGTCCGCACACGCGATAACTACCACCACTTCATTGAACGTGTCCGTGCCGAGACGGATGCCCAGGTGTTTATGGTGCCGGTCGGTGAAGTGCTTTACGAATTAGCCGTGCGAATTGCCAATGGTGAGATGCCGAATTACTTCACGGTGAACTCATTCTACCGCGATGGATTGCACCTCGACGGGGGAACCGGCCAGTTTATCGCTGGGGTTACGACGTTTGCCACCGTGCTGGGGCAGTATCCCCTGGAACTTGCCAAGCCTGCAGGATTTTATTTACCGACCACCGATTTCACACCAGTAGAAACGGAATTCGTGTTGGAAGTGATCCGCGGCGTGCTTGACCAACATCCTTATACCGGGGTTTCGATGCCCGCCCCACTCCGGGCCGATTTCGATGCCAATGATACCGTGGATAACCTGGACCTGAATATGTTGACAGCTTCGCTGTACAAGAACAATGTCGCCGATATCGATCACGATGGCGATGTTGACCCGATAGATTTGCAGCTCTTGCTACAAAATTGGCAACCGGTGATACCCCCGCAAGTTCTTGCCATCGCGGATTTGAATAACGATGGGAACCTGAACCAACTCGATATCGATGTCTGGGCAACTGCTTACGGGACTGACGACGGGGCTGACCTCGACAATGACGGCGACACCGATGGCCGAGACTTCTTGCAGTGGCAGCGCGCTGTGACCGGGAATGATGCCGACCTGAACGGCGATTTTCGCGTAGATGGCCTGGATGAACAAATCCTCCTGGCCAATCTGGGTTACGACATTGATACCGATGCCAATTCGGATGGCCAGATCGATAATTCCGACCTGACGATCTGGGAGTTGGAAAATGGGAGGATTTGGACGTTTCCCTACGCCGTCACTTCCCCTCTAACCGCATCCTACAGTAGTGCCCAACTAGCGGTTCCGGAGCCGCAACTGGCAATCCTGTTTGGTTTTGTGGCGTTCGGAGGCCATTTATTGGTTCGACAGCGATTCCCATAATTTGGAACTGACTGTAACTGGAAGTCGATTGCAGAATCCGAAATCTTAATACAAATTAAACCGGAGACCCACAATGACCGTTTGTGTCAGTCGGAATGTATGGGAGAAAACGCTTGGGAAATCCGCGATTTACCATGAAAAACGCTTGTTCGGTTAGCAAGTTCGGATATGATGAACTCCGTCGGACGCATTCACAAAATCTAATAGACTCGGGCTCAAAGGACGCTACTGACTCATCCCGCTTATTTACTCGCTCGGGGGGGACGCGACATTGCGATCCTCACTGCCAAGTTTGCTTGAGTTATCCCTCTCCCGGGAGTGTTATCTCAAGTGACTTTGGAAGCCTGGGTGCGTTGTCAAATTGCAAAAGATTTGCATAGATCACAGTGTTGGTCGATATCGGAACAATCGTATCAATGCATTCCCCCTGATCCCTCGTGCGGTCCCTACGTGCGAGAAATAGCCTATCAAATCTGATCGACGTGTTGGGGGTGAGTCCGCGCCCCAGTCTTGAATTCTGTTTCTCTAATCTACGATCCCGCCCAAAAATATATGAAGCCCTATAAGCTACTTCGATGCACAACCGGACCATCGGCATGGTTACCATGTGTGGCACTATTGATTGCCATGGTCGGCGGTATCGGAAGCAATGATTCACTCGCGACCGCGCCGAACATCGTGTTCATCTTGGCTGACGATATGGGTTGGACCGGCACCTCCGTGCAGATGGACCCGCTCATACCGGGTTCGAAGAGCGACTACTATCAGACCCCGCGCTTGGAGCAAATGGCCGCTGCGGGAATGAGGTTTTCGCAAGGTTATGCAAGTTCCCCTATCTGCGCCACAACTCGGGCCGCGATTGTCACCGGGCGCAGCAATGCAGCCCTGCAGATGGGCGATTTGCCACACGCCCTCCCCGAGGGTTCTACTCGTTGGGTCGGTGCCTACGAAGATCACGTTTTGACACCCCCCACTCCGGAAGTGTTCGATCCGACGGGCTTGACCCTGCCGCGGATGATGAAGCAAGTGAATCCCAGCTATGTGACAGCCCACTATGGAAAGTGGCACTTGGACGTACCTCCCGCCACCACAGCTCAAACCGCCGGGTACGATTTCGCAGGTGAATTGAATCCGCTTCCCCCCGACGAAGTCGATCCCTGGGGCGTGTTCGCCCTGGCGGGGATTGCAAATTCGTTTATGCAAGATCGGGTCAACAGCAATCAGCCATTTTTCCTGCAAGTGTCGGAAAAGTCGGTGCATAATCCGGTGAGATCGAGGCAAGCGATTCGCGACAAGTACGCGGCCCTACCCAAAGGAGCGATTCACAAGGACCCGGCCTTCGCCGCGATGACAGAAGATCTCGATACTTCCATCGGCATGATCCTCGATAAAATCGACCAGCTCGGAATCGCCGACAATACTTATGTGATCTACTCTTCGGACAACGGTTCGCCCATTGCTTACAGCTCGAATTCACCGCTCAACAATGGAAAAGCGACGGTGCGCGAGGGCGGAATTCGAGTTCCATTTATCGTCAAAGGACCGAATATTGCTCCTGGTACTTTCAGTAACATCCCGGTCACGCTGACAGATATTTTTGCCACGGTATCGGATCTGATCGGGAATCCTAATCCCTTGCCTGCCAATGTCGAGTCGGGTTCTTTTGCACCTATTCTGCACAATGCCGGTCAGTTGCCCGTAGGCATGGATCACATTCAGAGAAACCTCCATGAGGCCGGAGAAGTGTATTTCCACTGGCCGATGAACTTCGGAGGTTTCGTCAACACGCTCCCTTCATCCGCGATTCGCGATGGAGACTACAAGCTCTTTGTAGAATGGGGCGCCTATGGGCAAGCGGACAAGCTTTATCTTTACAATCTGGTGACAAATGTTAGCGAAACCAACAACCTTGCCACTTCGATGCCGACCAAGGCCGCGGAACTCAAGGCTAAGCTGGTCAACCATCTCGATCTGATCGACGCGCCATTTGCTTACGATGTCAAACAGCCAGTTTCGATCAATTGGGATGCTTCGGTCCCCGGGGCGGAAGCGACCGGATGGCGCTCCACGACGGACCTCCGTTACAAAGGCCGCGAAAATTGGAAATTAGGCACCGGCACGCAGCAACCCGTGTTGGCGAACACGAGTGCATTTCAACCGGGTCTGCCCAACAAAGCATTCCATTTCGATGGCAATGACGTGATGAAGCAGAATTTTGTCCAAGTCGGTGACGACGGGCCGAGGGCTGTGATCCTCAACCCGGGAACGCCTGACTGGGACCGTTCCGCAACCATGGAATTTTGGGTGCGACTGGACAGCTTGACCCAGAGCGGGATCCTGATGGAGTCGGGGGGCATCACCGGAGGAATCTCCGTCACGCTCGGGGATGCCGACAATGATGGCTTGAAAAACGATTTGCGATTCAGAGTCTTAGGACTAGTGGGAGCGGATACCGGAACAGGCGTTCTCAAGGATTTCACCGCAACCACTAAGATTAACCAATTCGCGGATCCGACTCGGGACTTCGTGCATTTGGTAACCGTGTTCAACGACGATCCCAACAATCGGTATCAAGAAATCTATGTCAACGGTGCGCTGGCCTCGAGAGTCAACGCCACCTTGGGGCCCAACGAAAGTCCCCAGAGGGACACCTACGACCAAGCTGGCTTGGGAGGTATGGGTGGCGTGGGCATCGGGGCTAATGGAGGTACTGGCAGCCTGCCCTTCTCGGGAGGCTTCCGCGGTGAGTTTGGCAAAGTCGTTCTCTACAACTATGCCGTCACCGGGAGTACCGTTCAGTCCAATTACAATTCCGTGTTGACCCCCGCCGATTACGGTGTGACTTCGCTGGCTGGGAATGTGAGTGCTCCCACCACCCGGCCTACGAATCTAACTTTAGGTGCTGCCGAATCCGCGGCGGTCCAAATCATTCACGAACGTGTTGACGCGCTCACTGCACCTCTCATGGTCGACGCCATCATCAATGGAGGCGTGACCTTGTCCAGTGCTGGCCAAGCGACCCCCGGGCAACTCCCCGGTGGGACCAAATTCTCCAGCTATTTGCTCGACTTCGACCCGCTTGGACAAGCCAATGCAGCCGCGACGGGTTCCGTAAGTTTTGCCGGCAATATCCTGGGGATTCTGTTCAATCAATCGACGCTCGTTTCTACGGATTCGTTGCTGGGTTCGATCGGCAACTATGGATTTACGGCGGATCGGGGATTGTCCCTAGGAGCGGGAGGATCGCTCACGGTCTCTGCAGATCGCCGTACCTTGAACTTTAATTTATCGGTCCTCGGCAATGATCTGACACAGTTCCGCGTGCTGACCGCGGCCTTGATTGAATCCGATTTCAACCACGATGGACTTGTCAACAACTTCGATCTTTCGATTTGGCAAGCATCCTTCGGTCTCGATGCCGCAGGCGATGCCGACGGGGATGGCGATACCGATGGCCGCGATTTCATGGTTTGGCAACGGCAATACACCAGTTCGGCGCTTACCGTCTCTGCTGACTTCAACGATAGTGGAACGGTAGACAATGCCGACTTGGCTATTTTGCAGCAAGCTTACGGAGTGAATGTTGGGGGCGACGCCGATGGGGATGGCGATACCGATGGCCGTGATTTCTTGGTCTGGCAACGGCAGTACACCAGTTCGGCGCTTACCGTCTCTGCTGACTTTAACCATAGCGGAACGGTAGATAATGCCGACTTGGCTATATTGCAGCAATCTTACGGCGTGAATGCCGGGGGCGATGCCGACGGGGATAACGATACCGATGGAAAGGATTTTCTTGTTTGGCAACGTGGCAATACGGCCCCCTTGCAATCGCTTTCTACGTCGACTCTTTCCACTTTGAATGCCGTCCCGGAGCCAACTTCCTTGTTGTTGGTTACGGCGTTTGCCGGTCTCAGTACCTTACTTCCTCGGACTACACTGAAAAACTCACTTCGATCCTAACAAGAGTTTGAATGACGACTAGGACACCCGTGATTCGCACTTTACTTGCCAGCTTGATACTGCTTATCGGGTCGCAGACTGTCCGCGCCATCCCCCCCAACATCGTCATGATCATGGCCGACGACCTGTCGTGGGTGGGGACTTCGGTGCAGATGGACCCCAATAATCCAGCTTCCAAGAGCGACTACCACCGTACCCCGCGACTTGAACAGATGGCTGCGGAAGGGATGGTGTTCACACGCAACTATTCGGCAGGTCCGAATTGCTCATCGACACGCGCTGCGCTGCAAACCGGCAAGAGCCCGGCCCAGATGCGTGTCACCGATATTCGCAACGGCGCTAAGTACGAAGACATCTATTTCAAAAGCACTTACAACGGCTTTCCCTTGACTCCCCCGCAGCCACGGAACACGATGATTCTGCCCGGAGAGACGACACTTCCCGAAATGCTCAAAGGTTTGGACCCCAACTATCGAACTGCCGTGTATGGCAAAGAAGATTGGTGGCCCGCCCCGACAGCCGATGGGTACGACGCTTGGAATAGTTTCATCTTCGGCGCCGATGACCCGATCAATGATCCGCACGATCAGTACGACATCACCAACGCGGGCCTGACCTTCATGCAAACGCAGGTTCAAGCGGGCAAGCCATTTTTCATAGATTTCGCCCAGTACACGCCGAAGTCGAATACTCAGGCGACTCCTGCCGCGACGCAGTCACTTGCAGGGGTCCCGCTGGGAACAAAGCACTACCTGCCTGGTTATGCAGCCGCACACAAGGACTTGGATACCAACGTCGGGATAGTGCTAGACAGGATTCGTGATCTGGGAATCGAAAATAACACTTACGTGATCTTTGTCTCCGACCATGGTGCCCCTACCGACGCGAGTCTGATGCCGATGTCCAATGCGCCTTTAACGGGTGGCAAGGGAATGCTCTTTGAAGGGGGAGTCCGGGTACCCATGATTGTCAAAGGCCCAGGCATTGCACCCGGTACTTACAGCTCGGTCCCGGTGAATACCCAGGACATCTTTCCCACGATGTATGATATCGCCGGTGGAACGGCACCACTCCCCGATAACATCGAAGGGACCAGCTTCCTTTCCGTATTGCACAATGGTGGAAACACGACGACGGGAGAAAACTACCTCTCCCGCCGCGAAGGGCCCAACGGCGAAATGTTCTGGCATTTTCCCCACAATAGCGCCATAACTTTTCCCACGGGGAGGGTGCGACCGATGTCTTCGATTCTCGACGGCGACTACAAGCTGATTCGGATGTATGGTGAAAATGGCGAACCGGATACGAAACTGTTGTTCAATATCACACAGAATTTGAACGAGACCAACGATCCCGCTTCACCCCTCAATCTGGCGAGCCAGTTTCCGGGCAAGGTAACACAACTGGAAGCCAAGCTCGACAATTGGTTGGATTCCGTGGATGCGTCCCAAGCATTTGATGTCCGCAATCCGCTGCACTTGACTTGGAAGGCCGATCAGCGGGGCAATTTTCCCAACGGCTGGAGATCGCAGGAAGACGTCGACTATTTTGACCGAGAAGTCTGGCTCCCTGGGGGACCCGGTGCGAATCCGACAGGTCCTGCTCAAGTCGCCACCACGAGATTTCAGCCTGGCCTCCCTACGCAGGCATTCCAATTCGACGGCACCAATGGATTCTTCACCCGCTATTTTCAAGTCTCGGATGCCAACAAACCCGACCTCATCGACGCCGATCACTCGGCGACCTTTGAAACCTGGGTTAAGCTCGATTCGTTGACGAGTCAGCAACTCTTGTTTGAAAGTGGTGTGACTACTCAAGGGATTTCTCTGACACTGGGAGATAGCGATAACATTGGTGGGGCCAATGATCTCCGCTTTCGCATTCTCGGCAAGACGGGGAATAATCTCACTATTACGGGCAAGATCAATTCCTTTGCCGATCCCACCAAAGACTTTGTGCATATCGCGGCAGTGATCCACGACCAAAACAATCTGCGAAATGCCGAGTTGTATGTCAACGGTGCTCTGATCGGCTCGGCAGCGGGTGTGTTGGGAACCGACGAACTTGACTGGGATAGGTTTTACAAGGCCTCGCTGGGGGCTGTGCTGACTCCCGCCATCATTTTTGGGGATACCTTTGGAGGGGCCTCGGGGGGGGGGACGCTCCCTTTCACGGGTGGTAACCTTCGCGGTCAAATGGCCGAATTCCAAATG
>CALMBE010000661.1 GCA_937860165.1 uncultured Planctomycetaceae bacterium | reverse complement strand
CCTGCCGGGATGAGGATTGTACCCCTACGGGAAAACTGCAATTTGCAAGACGAGCAATTCCAACCTGCAAGCTCAGCAACTTCAAGGTCACCCCTCAAAATTCCTGAAGTACCGAAAGTAGAATGTCCCCTTTTGCCCCCCTGCGGCGCCGAAAAACCAAGCTCATGATCATCGCGGCGGAAGAAGCGAGGAAAACGGCACTGGGTTCGGGCACTTCTCTAATCCAATAGGATGGGTCCAGGCCCGCGCTGCTGGTTCCAACCACGGTTGTCCCATCGATGTAGTCCCAAAACACCACGTTGTTCTGACTTTGGAAGTAGATCGAGTAGTCGTCACCAAGCGGCCCGCCCACGCCATTGGCTCCTGTGGTTGACGCAACAAAAGCGCCGGGTTGGTTTCCGCCGGCCTTACCAATGGCAAGACCGAACCAATAGCTGCCTGCTGGAAGCGTGAAATTCGGCACATCGACTTCGGTAGCCCAAACAGACCCGCCACCTTGGGTGAACGATGTCGAGTACGAAGTTACTGCACCGCTGCCTGAACTCACGAGCGAACCGCCGACATTGTGTGCAACACCGGTGCGAATTTCCCAATAGGCCGTATCATAGGATGATCCGTAGTCAGGCCCAAAAGAATGGAAGTGTCCGCCTACGCGGTCAACAACACCTCCGCCTACTCCCGGCACCCACGTAAAGTTGTCGTAGGTCAGCGCAAGGACCTGATTAACATCCGATAGATTGTCTGTGTACTGCGGCCAGGCGGTGGGTGCGGTGTATGGGTCACCCGAATACCAATCGGCATTTGCCGTGCGCGCCGAGAGAATGAGAAGCAAAGTCCACGCTAGAAAGCCTCTCCCACTGGTGGGAATGAAATACTGGCGGATGTTACGTGGGGTCATTAGCGTACTCCTAGAATAAAAAGCGAAGAGTTAAGTACCAGTTTTCCTAGCCCGAAACAACCGGATCCGCGTCCGTTACTGATAGGAAACTGGATTCCTGCCCAGACTTAAGTCTAGGCTCGGCGAAGTCCATTTGTCAATTGTTTTGGTCGCTCCCGTTCCAACTTACGTCGTTGGTGGGCCGTGAGTACAGTGTTTCGCGGCCGGCGGTTCCTCTGTTGTGCCTAATCGCGCCGGTTTTCTGACTCGAGTCCAGGGCAGTGGACATGGAGCGAACGGTTGCTACTCTGCGCAACAAGACGCAGCAGGCCAACCTGCCACGGAGGCCCTTGAATGACTCGATCTGCGGGACTACGCTCTGGTTATTATGGCTTGAGCAATCCCCTAACTGATTTCGTGAGGCTTCGATGGCGGCACCTTCGGTCTTTGAGCAATTGGAATCCCAGGGCGTCTTGGCAGTGTTGGTTGTGGACAACGCGGCCGATGCGGTTCCCTTGGCTGAAGCGCTGCTGGCTGGTGGGGTGAGTGCAATGGAACTTACCTTGCGGACGGCCGCCGCGCTGGATGCCCTCAAGGCAATTCGTCGGGCGGTACCCGAGATGCTCGTAGGAATTGGGACACTACTAATACCTGAACAGGTCCGACAAGTCGCCTCCGAGGGGGCAGCCTTTGGGGTTTCGCCGGGATTCAATCGGCGCTCCCGACCAT
>CALMBE010000660.1 GCA_937860165.1 uncultured Planctomycetaceae bacterium | reverse complement strand
GTCGGTTTGCCTTGGGCATCTTCTCCATCAAGCATCCCCAGGGTAAGCCCGACCGGGCTGACCTTTGCGCCTTGGCGGATTTGCTCGAGCAGTCTGTCCGCGACACCGACATTCCCGCCCGTTACAGCGGCGACGAATTTGTCGTGCTCATGCCTCACACGAGTTTGCCTGGCGCGACGATTTTTGGTCAGCGTGTCATCAAAAAATCTCACGCGGAACTCGGTTTGGTGGTCTTCGGTGGGATCGTCGAGGTCCAAGCCGACGACACTCCCGAAAAACTCCTTTCCCGCGCCGACTCGGCCCTCTATTCCTCGAAGAGTGACGAAAAGAATTGGCTTTACCAACACACCGGCAAAGCCATTCGCCCCTGCGATACTTCCTGGGTAGCTGAAACAACTGAGGGCACGAGCACCGAGGACGAGTGCCTGGCCTCGACGATCCACTGCTAAAGGATTTCTTCGGCTGAGAACCCCTCTAGCGCTTTGGAATAGGATAAATGAGGGTGCCATGGCCACGGCGGTACTCCGCTGTGGCCATGTCCTATCGGCGATTCACATGCCCACGCCGGAGTACCAGCGTAGGCATGGCACCCCCAAAAGACGCTTTGGCAAACCACTAGCCCGAACACTTGGACCGCGCGGCAAAACCTCTCTTTCGGGATCGGCTCTGAGAGCCACTCGTTGGTGTCCGCGAATAACGCGAATAGGCGTGAATCCCACTACTTCGAAACAGTTTGTTAGATCTTGGTCTTTCAGGTCTTGCGACTTTCTTAAGCGTTCCCCGGTAAGCCAGAAATTAAAACACTCCCCATTCGTGTAAATTCGCGCTATTCGCGGGCCAAATTTCCCAGTGTCGAGCTAGGGCCCCATTCGGATTGCCCGGGAAAAATGCCGAATTTTTCGGACCAAGTTGACGTTTGCCGGTCAAGTTTATTAGACTGACGCAAAGCCGGGGGTTGCGTTCCGCTTCACTCACCGGTTGTCAGTTGTTGGCCCGTACTTGCTCAGGATTGTTAGGTGAGTGCTTGTCAAGCAGAACTGACTCACGAGCATAGAATGTCAGAAAGGAGATCGTAATGCCACTCTTTGAGGTTGAGACCGACAGTCATATTATCATCACTTGGGCAGAGGATAATGACGATGCCACGGCGGTAGTCAGTGAGGCTTATCCCAACGACACCGTCATCCGCATGACAAAGCGCCCCCGTGATACCTGGGTGATCTCCAAAAGCGCTTTAGGATTAGCGGGTTCGCTAGATATTTGCCACTCCGCCCGAGATTGCCTGTCGAAGGCCGAGGGTGACAAAGTCCATGCCATCCGGCTGTACATGCACGAGACGGGTTCCGATCTCGAACAAGCGCGTAAAGTCATTGAATCCAACATGGTAATGGGTTGGTAGGCAGACTGCGACAGAAGCTGCCAGATTCAGAGGGCCGCTCACTGTTTCACTTTGGGGTGCCATGCTCACGCTGGTACTCCGGCGTGGGCATG
>CALMBE010000659.1 GCA_937860165.1 uncultured Planctomycetaceae bacterium | reverse complement strand
ACGCTGGTACTCCGGCGTGGGCATGTGAATCGTCGAGAAAACATGGCCACAGCGGTGTACCGCCGTGGCCATGGCACCCGCTATTGTGAAAAAGTCATTGGCCCTGCCGCGTGACCAGCCCTCCTACAATTTTTTCCCTTGAAAGAATATAATCACGAGTTCGGGTCACCACGGAACCACTGCTGGGAGGGAACCACTTTTGTCGCGCTCTTTTGTACATCTGCATTGCCATAGTCACTACAGTCTTCTCGATGGTGCCAGTCCGATCAAAGGGTTGGTCAATCGCGCTAAAGAGTTGGGCATGAATGCGCTGGCCCTCACGGACCACGGCAATCTCTACGGGGCCTTGCAGTTTTATCAGGCCTGTCACGACGCCCAGATCAATCCGATTCTCGGTTACGAGGCGTATGTCGCCCCCCGGAGCCGGTTTGAAAAGTCGGGGGCCAACACCAGCAAGGAAGCGACATATCACCTGACCCTGCTCGCACAAAATCGCATCGGGTTTCAGAACCTTATCAAGATGGCGAGTCGGGCGTTTCTCGAAGGGTTTTATCACAAGCCCCGCATTGACCGCGAACTATTGGCCGACCACAGCGAAGGAATCATTTGTCTCAGTGGCTGCGTGTCGGGTGAATTCAGTCGGGCGCTCTTGAACGGCAATCACCCGGCTACCGAGGACCAGATCGCCCAGGGGATGGAGATCGCCCAGTGGTTTCACCAGGTTTTCGGCAATCGCTACTTCATCGAAATCCAAAACAATGGCCTCGACATTCAGCGACAGGCCCTGGTGGCCGCCGTCGAGGTGGCCCAGCGCGTGGGGCTTCCGGTGGTGGCCACGAGCGATGCCCATTATGTCCGCCAAGAAGACGCCGAAGCCCAGGATGTATTGCTCTGCATCAACACGGGCAAATTCCGCACCGACACGAATCGCATGAAGATGGAGGGGGATCAGTTCTTTCTCCGCAGTCCCGAGCAGATGTACACAGCCCTGGGGGGCCACGAAAATGCGCTCGCGCTGTCGCAAGAAATTGCCGACTCGGTCCACATCGACCTGGAGTTGGGCAAACGCCATTTTCCTTCGTTTCAATTGCCCGCCGAGAAAAAATCGGACGAGTATCTCCGCGAATTGTGCCTCACCGGCCTCAAAGAGCGCTATGCTGCCGAACCGAATCATTGGGACGGTGCCGACCTGTCTCAGGAAGTTTACGACCGGCTCAACCGAGAATTGGCGGTTATCAACAAGCTCGGTTTCTGCGACTACTTTCTCATCGTGTGGGACTTTGTGCGCTTCGCGGTTGAGAAGGGGATTCCCTGCACGGCCCGTGGTTCGGGCGTGGGGTCGCTGGTGTGCTATGCCTTGCGGATGAGCCATGTTTGTCCGCTGAAATACGATTTGCTGTTCGAGCGATTCCTCGACGAAAACCGGCTCGAAGCGCCCGATATCGATATCGACTTCTGCAAAGACCGCCGGGCCGAGGTGATTCAGTACGTCAAGGACAAGTACGGCGAGGCGAATGTTGCGCAGATCGGCACCTTTGGAACACTCGCCGCCCGGGCGGCGATTCGGGATGTCGGTCGGACGCTGGGGATGCCGATCCCCTATGTCGACAAGATCGTAGCGATGGTCCCCGACCAGTTGGGAATCACCATCGACAGCGCCCTCGAGCAAAGCGACGAGCTCAGGAAGGCCCATGAGTCCGATGCCGAAATCCGGGAACTGCTGGACCTCGCCCGCAAGATCGAGGGCTTGGCGCGGAACGTCGGAACCCATGCCGCGGCGGTGGTGATCGCCGAAAAACCGGTCGATGAATATGTCCCCTTGCAACATGTCAAAGGCAAGACGGAAGTCATCACCCAATGGGCCATGGGGGACGTGGAACGCGCGGGCTTACTGAAAATGGATTTTCTCGGGCTGCGGAATCTGACGATCTTGGCGCGCACGATCGAACTTGTCGAACAATCGTGCGGAGAGCGGATCGATCCCTATGCGTTTCCGATGGACGACCAGGAAACGTTTGCCCTCTTGTGCCGCGGCGAGACGAAGGGAATTTTTCAATTGGAATCGGGGGGGATCCGCGATCTGCTGCAGCGGATGAAACCCGATCATTTCCGCGATATTATCGCCACTAATGCGTTGTATCGACCGGGGCCGCTCGAAGGGGGCATGGTCGACGACTACATCGAAGTCAAGCATGGGCGGCAGCAGCCCGAGTATCCGCACCCCGTGATGAAGGACATTCTCACCGAGACGCATGGGGTGATGGTTTACCAAGAGCAGGTGATGCGGATTCTCAATCGCTTGGGAGGGATTCAACTCTCCGATGCCTACACTTGCATCAAGGCCATCAGCAAGAAAAAACTTCCTACGATCGCCAAGTACCGTGAGGAATTTCTCGCAGGGGCCCATTCGCAAGGCCTCGACAAGAAAAAAGCCGCCGAGCTGTTTGGCATGATCGAAAAGTTTGCCGGTTACGGGTTCAACAAGAGCCATTCCACCGCCTACGCCCTGATCGCTTACATGACCGCCTATCTCAAGGCCCATTACCCGGTCGAATTTATGGCGGCCTTGCTGGCCTGTGACATTCCTGGGCGAAACTTCAAAAGCAAGGATTCGTTGGTCGAGCACTTGGAAGATTGCCGACGGATGGAAATCGAAGTCTGCCCACCCGATGTGAATGTCTCGGATTGCGACTTCTTGGTCGTCGCTGGCAAAATCCTCTTTGGACTCAGTGCGATCAAGGCCTGCGGAGTCGGTGCTTCCGCGGCTATTGCCGCCGAACGCAAGAAACACGGACCCTTCAAGAATCTCTTTGATTTCTGCCAGCGAATTGATTCCCAGCAGTGTAATCGGGCGACTATCGAATCGCTGATCAAGGCCGGGGCTTGCGATACGCTGGGTGGCCATCGGGCCCAACTCATGACCATGCTGGATCGGGCACTCCAAGCAGGGGCGGCAGCCGCCACGGATCGCCGCTCGGGACAAAAAGGTTTATTCGACGACAGCGACGAACCGGACCAGCCTCTAACACCCGCCGAGTTTCCCCCGGTGCTTCCCTGGAGCGAAAAAGACCAGCTCATGCGTGAAAAGGAAGTGTTGGGATTTTATCTCACCAGTCACCCTCTGGCAGAACACGAGCAGACACTCCGCACCTATTGTTCGCACAACTCGGAATCGCTTGCGTCGCTCAAACATCGCGATGAAGTGTTGCTGGGGGGAATGCTGGCCGCGATCAAGTTTTCGCATACCAAACACCCTCGCCCCGGCAGCACGCAAACCAAATACGCCATGTGGGATTTGGAGGACCTGGATGGCATCGTGCGGTGCATCATGTGGCCCGAGCAATTTGCGGAGTATGGCCAGTTGGTCGAGGCCGATGCCATTGTGGGTTTGATCGGCAAGATCGATCGTCGAGCGGGGAGCGAAGAGGTCAATGTGATTGTCGATAAACTGATCCCCTTGGCAGAAATAGAGAAGCAGTTTTCCAGCGGGATGGTAATTCGAGTCGTCGAAGCCGAGCACGGCGAGCAATCCCTGGAAACGCTCCGAGAAATCTTGCGCGGTTATCCAGGAAAAAAACGGCTGCGTCTGCGGCTTGACTTGGCTGTGGGGGGGCAGGTGTGGATTGATAGCAATTGGAGTGGTATCGAACCATCGCCCGAAATGAACGACCGCATCGATCAACTCTTGGGGATCGGAAACCGACAAGTGGAACGGGCCGTTCCTGTCCTGGAACGCCAGAAAAGCGGCCCGGGACGCGCACCGGCACGGCGATAGGCGGTGCCTGGTACATGCCCCAGGGGGATTGCAAAGTCACATCATTGTAGCAGGCACACTCCGTGTGCCGTTACTGTCCTGCCAAAAACACCGTGCTTTTCACAAGTGCTGCTACGGCACACGGAGTGTGCCTGCTACAAACTTACAGACTTTGCAGTTCTCCTGAGGGGTTCGAGCTTCTCAGAACCTGCCACCCCCTCGACTCGACCGGCAATCAGGTCAATTGCATCCAACGAGGAATCGATCCCATTTTGAATGTCTTTGCGCTGCCGCGTATTGAGCGCGCCATCCGCGGCTGTGACCAACTCGCCCCGGACATCGATCAACACCCCTTGGATATTCGAGAGGGCCGATTCCTGAAAGCTAATCTGGATGCGCCGTGAAGCATCGATTTTGTCGGCGCTGTGCAGATCGATAAGTTCGCCACGAATCTCCTCAGCAGCAACGAAACCCGAGGGATCGTCCGACGGGCGATTGATTCGCTTGCCGGTCGAGAGCTGTTCGAGTGCCGAATTCACCCGCTCAGAATTGCGAGCATAGCTGTTCTGAAACAGCTTGGTTGAGGCAGCCAGTGAGGTCCCCGAGATCATCATGCCACGCACTAGCCCTAGGGTTTTCCCTAATATATGCCAAAGCCTAGGTCAGTCTTCGACCGGCAGTAGCCAACCGAATCGCTCCGATACCGATTGTACCGATTATCCCCGCCGCTCGCGGCTTAGCTCGAAGCGACAGGAGGAAAAGGGATGTAGGAATGAGGGAGTAAACCGGGTAGCGATGCAAAATGTGAATCGGTTTCTTCGGGAGTACGAACACTACCGACCTCGCACCAATATCGAAGGACTTCCGGGCAAAAGTCTGCTCCGTTGGGCCAGCGAATGGTATCGTCCTCCAGTCGGAAACTCGAAAAAAAGTTGGGGTCCTTTAGTGGTTCAAACACGGGACCCCAGAGGACCGGAGACAAATCAAGTTTGCCGACAAATTCGTCATCAAACCGGAGCTCCACCGAGTGGCCTTTAACGACGCGTGCAGCAGTAATCCGGCTGATTTTCAAGGGGCGATCCTCAATTAACTCTAGGAGAGGCTGAATTCTTTCGAGGGGTTCATGATTTCGAGCGTGTTCCCATTGGGCCAGGAGTTCTTCTCGATGGTTCTTCAGGAATTCTAGTGGAAAAAACTTTGACTAGTTTTGAAGTGGAATGGTTCTGGTGGATGCAATTCGCATTTATCCCAACGGGATTTTATCACCGTAGCCCAGGGTTGTCGCCGTGGCGACTACCCTGGGTAGACGATCCCACAATTCCTGTTGGCCGAGCGGTAAACGATGTGTGCCAACGGCACTGAGCCGAGGCCGAAACTCTCCGAAGTCGACTGCGGTGTATTTCGTCCTCGTTAGAATGCCGTCGGAACTCGATGCGAATTGCTCGGACGAATGAGTTACTTGTCTGCTTTACCCTGGGTAGGTCGCAGTAACGACCAACCCTGGGCTACGGCGATGAAATCCTTTCAGGATGTGCAATCCTGCTCCCACGAAGTTGCTGGGTGATGCGTTTCTACCAACGAAAATCCCTGATGAACCAATTTTAGGATGAGTCGAACGCGCTAGCGTCGGGTGAACCCTGAAAAACCCCGAGGCTAGCGCCTACGGCTCATTATTCGAACCCCAACTTTTAGCTGTGACAAAGCACTAGTTCAAACGCAAAACACCTGAACTAAAACTCGCCACCAAGCCACTCACCACCCCTTACTCCCCCTTCACATCAAACGAGAACAGTAAATTCTGATCGCGGAGGTACAGCCGGCCATCGGCAATCACCGGGTGGGTCCAAATCTTTCCTTTGGGTTTTCGTAATTCCGTCTGCGGCGACAGGGTAAATCGCCCATGTTCTTCCCAGCCGGCACTACTCGCGGCGATCACCACCACTTCGCCGGTGTCCTCGCTCAGGCAATAAAACCGCCCATCGGCGTACGTGATTGCACCCTTGCCCAGGGCCTCGCGTTCGCGCCACACGATTTCGCCCGATTCAAAATTCTGACAAACCCAGCCCTTGCCGTCCGAGTGGCCGTACAGATGACCATCGAGCAAGATCACGCCGCCGTGGTGGTTGGACATGTTCTTGTTGTCGTACACAACCTCAGCTTCATCGCCGGTGAGCTTTACCATCACACAGCCAGCCCCGTACCCGGCCGTCGCGTAAACCTTGTTTCCCGCGACGATCGGCGTAGGAATCACGGCGAAGTTCCCCGGAAATGGAATCGACCACAGGAGCTTGCCATCCCGCGCATCGAGCCCGACCAGTTCTTTGAAGAGAAGCTGGACGAGTTGTGTTTTTCCTTCGTACTCGAGGGGCATGATCGACGAATAGTGCGCGATGTCGGCAACCTCGCTCGCCTGCCATTTTAATTCGCCAGAGTACTTGTCGAGCGCTACGATCGCACCCTGCTCTTGCCCGGGCGTGCAATAGAGAGTGTCACCCAACACCAGGGGCGATTCGCTGTAGCCCCAGACCGGAATCTTTCCACCGAATTCCTGCATCGGTTTCGACCACTCGATGCCGCCACTCGCTGCCTGCAAACAATACAGAGTCCCCTGAGGTGTCAGCACATAAACCTTGTCCCCATCGACAGTCGGCGTGGACCGAGGCCCGTCGCCCCAATCATTTTCCAGTGTTGGCCCCAGCGGTGCGGCCCACAGCTCTTGCCCATCCGCAACATTCAAGCACAACAAATAATCGGTTCCCTCGCGGGCACCCAAGATAAAGAGCTTTTCGCCAACAACCGCTGGACCCGCGTACCCAATTCCGCAATCCTCAAAGAGCCACAACCGCGGCGGTCCCCCGGCAGGAAGCTCCTGGAGCAGTCCAGTTTCCTTGGAAACCGCATTCCGCTCGGGACCTTGCCACTGCGCCCACGGCCCCTCGGCAAATCCCTCATTGGTCGACAACCAAGCAACACAAACTGCAAATAGAATTCGCAAACCGAACTTGAGCGCCATGGGGAGGTTTGCAAAGTAGTAGGCACACTCCGTTGTGCCGTTACAGAACTTTCGGTTGCCCCTGGTTTCCCACCCCGACAGCGACGGCACACGAAGTGTGCCTGATATAATACGACGACCTTGCAGTTCTTCTGGGAGCGACATAAAAAGTATCCTTACCGAGGAGCGTGGGAGGGGCGGGAAAAGCTAGCGGGCCAACAGCCGTTGGTATAGCTTTTTTCACTGATAATTCCAAGCCGAAGTTCAGAGAATCGCTTCCGCACTCGCGCCTAGACGAATCGCACCTCGACAGGTAAACTGCTGAGACGGTTGCCACCTCGCCCACACGCGTCGGCGGCACGCGCAACCCCGCGCAACCCCGCGCAACCCCGCGCAACCCCGCGCAACCCCGCGCAGCCCTAGCTCAATTGGATAGAGCATCGGACTACGAATCCGAAGGTTACTGGTTCGACTCCAGTGGGCTGTACTGGTTTTCTCGGTGTTTTTGGAAGTCGGCTTCTGGTGTGTTACCTAAAGTGTTACCTAACACTTGCCAGAGCCGACTCGCGGTGTTCGCCGCGTTCTGGCCCACGTAGTAAGTCAGCGTCGTTTCGATATTCGAGTGACGCATTAGCTCTTTCAGTTCAGCAATGGTGATCCCGCTGCGACTCCAGCGATATCCAAACGATCTTCGCAAGTCGTGGGCACTCGCATACTTGCCCCGCTCGAGGTCCACAATGACGCCCGAACTCTTGCGCGAGCTCGACTAGCAAGCGGCCGCTATGACCTGTAGCATGCCATCATGGCGAGTCGCGAACAAAATGAACGAAAATTCGGCATGTGGCGAGAATTGGTTGGTGGGGGGCGGTGCTATTGGTTGGACGTGGCTGGACATCACGGCTGGCGTGCCCGCTACTTGAAGGAAGTCGATAACAGTGAAAACACGGTCCGTTTCTGGCAGGAAATCTACGATGAAACCGGGATCTTGGTCGAGATTCATCACAAATTTCCTGTCGATCAAGGACATCACAAGGTATAGAATGTAGTAATGCAGATTACTCGTCAAATTGTCGCTGATCAACTTGGAGCTTACCTGAGCCACCAGATGTCGCTGGACAGCGTGGCCAGGCCGACGGGCTCGTCGCTTAGTCCCTCAACGTACTTCTCCAGTA
>CALMBE010000658.1 GCA_937860165.1 uncultured Planctomycetaceae bacterium | reverse complement strand
CGGCTTTGCAGCGATGGTCCGAGCACGAAGCCTGACCTTGCTCGATCAACGCTCGGGTACCGCGACCAGTTGGTCAAGACTCTCCTATTTTGCCGGTTTGGCACCCTCCGCAGGCCTCAGCTTTCCGCGCGAAACACTGCTCTACCCCATACTCCCCACGGGGAACGAACGAAATTACCGCTCGCTCCACAAATACGCAGGACTACAAGTCCGAGAACTTACTTGGAACGAATCTCAATCGCTTACGCACGGCTGGTTGGCTTCTCGAACCCCGACTCAGTATCTCGGCATCACCAGCAACAACACGAAGCGGCGTCTCGAGTTCGCACCCGACAAGTCCGAACTTTCGGTAACCAATCAGTTGGGGGTCGACCTCCGCTTGCTCATTGTGAACGATGAACAGGGCCAATTGAGACTGTGTGAAGCCCTTGCCGACGGCAAGAGTCAGCAGCTTTCCGAGACAAAGTTTTCCGAGGTGATGCTCCGACTGCGAAGTCTCTTCTCTAAAAATTCACCAGAGTTTCCGCCGGGAATCATCGAGACCTTGAACGTCAACGGGCAGATGATGCGGCTCCCTTTTTCGGAAAATCTCATGGAACTCCAACTCGCGGCGATTACTTCTGTGACCACCACACAGTGGCAACCAAACACTTATCTCGCGGTTACGGATCGGGGCTGCGATCTCGCGCTGGGGATCGACGCGATCGCAGAGTCCAACAGCTTTCATGTCATCAAGGGGAGCTGGTAACGTGATTGCTCCCCGGCAACCCGTGATCGAACTGCGGAACTTGCATCGCTACTTCGGCAAGACGCGCGCGGTCCACGATGTTAGTTTTGAGGTCTATGCAGGTGAAGTGTTTGGTTACATTGGTCCCAATGGTGCCGGCAAAACCACCAGCATGCGGATTCTTGCCACGCTCGACGAACCCACGGCAGGCGACGCTTTTGTCGACGGTTTTTCCGTGGTCGACGACCCCGACCGCGTCCGGCGTCGCTTGGGCTTCATGCCGGACTATTTCGGCACGTACGACGATGTCAACGTCCGCGAGTATCTCGATTTCTTCGCCCGGGCGTATGGCCTGATTGGCCGGGAGCGGAAACTCGCCATCGACTCGGTCATGGAGTTCACGCTTCTCAATACATTAGCCGAAAAACCGATCAACGGATTGTCCAAGGGGATGAAGCAGCGACTCTGTTTGGGCCGCACCATGATTCATAACCCCTCCGTGTTGATCCTGGACGAGCCCGCTGCCGGTCTCGACCCGCGAGCACGGATCGAACTGCGGGAGATGATCGACCAACTCGCCGACCTCGGCAAGGCGATTTTGGTGAGCTCGCACATACTGACCGAACTTGCCGAAATGTGCGACCGCGTGGCGATCATCGAGAAAGGTGAATTGCTGGCCACGGGAAGTGTCGACGAAATCAGCGGTCATCGAGAGCTTGTAAGTCGGGTGTGGATTCGCATTCTCGACGACCTCGAACCGCTGGCCACTTGGCTCACGCAGCGCGGGGACATCAAGGATATCGAGATCGACTCCGGCAGGATCGCCTGCACGCACGAAGGGGGACAAGAGAACCAAGCCAATCTGTTGCGCGAAGTGGTGGCGGCTGGCTTTCGTGTGTCGGAGTTTTCTAGCAAGGCAAAAACGCTCGAAGATGTGTTCTTGCACGTTACCGATGGGAAAGTGCAATGAGTCAACCGCTCGCCGCCCAAATTATTAGCGCTGACGCACCTACGCGGGGTGGCTCGTTGGTGGCCTGGTTGCTCCGCCAGTGCGAGTCGCTACTGGATCATGCGAATCCGATCTTGGTCAAAGAGGTTCGCCAGGCACTCAAGAGTCGGCAATTTCTGATCACGTTTGTGATCGTGCTCGTGGCCTGTTGGGGAGCGAGTTTTGCCGTGGTGGCGATAGTGGGTCCCGATGTGTTTTACGTCGCCTCGGGGCCGCAAATGTTGCTGGTCTATGCCATCATACTGTCGGTGCCACTCACGCTGATTGTCCCCCATACTGCGTTTCGGTCGATTGCCGCGGAACAGGAAGACAATACTTACGACTTGCTTTCGATCACCTCGCTGACGGCCCGCCAAATCGTGACCGGCAAACTCGGCAGTGCTGCCGCTCAGATGCTGGTCTACCTGTGCGCTGTGAGCCCCTGCATTGCATTCACTTACCTGCTGCGCGGTGTCGATACCCCTTCGATCCTATTCTTGCTCGTGCTATTTGTTCTGCTCTCGCTGGGACTTTCGATGATCGCGTTGGCCGCCGGCACATGCGCCAAGGCAAAGCATACTCAATCCCTGATTTCGATATTGTTGATTCTCTTTCTGGCGGGGGTGCTGATTGGTACGGTTTCATTTTGCAATGTCTTCGTCAATGAAGCACTGTTTGATTTCGTCGATTCCTGGTTTTGGTTGGCTTGCGTGGCCATCCTCTCTTTTTATGTGGTCGGGTTCGCCTTCTTTCATGCCGCTGCCACGGCCCAGATTGCGTTTCGGAGTGAAAATCGGTCGACACCGTTGCGCAAGGGGATGTTGGCCCTGCAGGGGACTTTTATCGGCTGGATGGCGATCCTTCCTTTTACAGAAGGTTTCCACCCTCAAGCATGTGCGATTTCAATTCTCATGACTGTGCTGGGATCGACCCTGTTTTGGTATGTGATGGGAACCTTGCTCACCAGCGAGTGGCCTCATCTCTCGCGGCGCGTGCTGCGAAGTCTGCCGACGAGCACCGTGGGCCGCGTATTCCTCACTTGGCTCAACCCGGGTCCGCACACGGGATTTGTGTTTGCGATCGCTTCCCTCACGGCAGTCGATTTGGCAGCGGCAGTGTTAACGAACTTAGTGCCAGTGGCTGGAACCCTCCCGAGGTCGGAAATCATCAATTACACCATCTCCATCAGTTGGTGTTATACGGTGATCTTTCTGGGACTAGGCAAGCTATTGATCGCGGCCGTGCGGAGGTTCACTTTCGTGCAGATGTCCGCAGGGTTTCTCTTGCACCTGGTTCTCATGTTGTTAGCCAGTGGTACCCCTCAGATCATGGTGCTCATGACTCCCAGTCTGCGGATGGGGGATCAGTTCAATTTCATTCAGTTCAGCAACCCGGTGTCGACCTTGGGGACGCTTGTGAGCAGCGGCCCGCTCGCGGTCGACGCCAACGTGCTGCTGATGATTCTACTTCCACTGGCAGCGATTGTGTTCTTAATCAATCTGCGTTCCATCGGCAGCGACATGCGGCTGGAAGCACGCGCGATGCCCGAGCGTGTGCTTCAAGACGAAGCAGTGCTCCACCCACCCCAGGCGCGAGGGGCCCAGAGTCCCTGGGATTCGCAGCCGGCAGAAAGCTGAACACTGTTCGGGGTAGAGACTTTGACAAAGCGTTATTGTGGGGTGCCATGTCCACACTGGTACTCCGGTGTGGACATGTAATCGCTGAACAAGCATGGCCACTGCGGAGTACCGCCGTGGCCATGGCACCCCGTTTTCGGTTTTATTACAATCCACTAATTTTCGAGTGTCGCTTGCCAACGCTCGCGATCACGTTGCAGTACCACAGCCGGTGGTTTGATTGAGATTACTTCGATTCCCATTTCCTTGCCTCCTTCGGCGACGGGATAAACAGAACCGTTGATCGAGAGAATCACACGCGGGCCATTCACGTTCGCAAACCCCAGGAGCATAACAGTCTCCTGTGCTCGATCAGCCGGGCCATTGGCGACTGCGGAATTCCGCTTCGGTGCGAGAAATGG